>CAYMRG010000106.1:9855-11830 GCA_964392555.1 uncultured candidatus Brocadiaceae bacterium | reverse complement strand
GAACGGCGGCAGCCCGGCGGCGAGCTTCGCCATGTCGTCCTCGCTGCGCTGCTGCGCGAGGCGCTGCAGGTCGCGCTGGCCCGGCAGGCCGGTGTGGAACACCAATACGTCGAAGTCCTTCGCCAGGTCGCCGGCGGCGATCCGCTCGCCGTACACGAGCTGCACCGGGAAACCGAAATCGCGCAGCAGCCATTCGTCCCAGCCGGTCGGCATGTGGCCGCCGAACACGTCGAACAGGCCGAGCCGCGCCGCGGCGACCGGCTGGCGCCGTTCGCGCGTCTCACGCGCCGTCGCGACCGCGCGCACCGACAGGTCGTGCGCGGCCGTGCGCAGCGTCGCGGCGGCCGCGTCGCCCGCGGGCACCCAGTAGCCGCCGCGCGGCGACCACTCGACGCCGCAGCCGGCCGCGAGCAGGCGGTTGACGGCCAGCACGGTGTGGCTGTCGCGCGGATCGAGCCACCAGCCGGCGGCCGCGTTCGCGAACGTGCTCGGCGCGAACGTCTCGCCGTCGCCGATCGGCGCGAACGTGCCGGCGATCGGCTCGAGGCTGCGTTCGACCTGCACGTCCATCTGCATCGCCAGCGTCCAGCCGGCGGCGTCGTAGGGCGGCACCGGCTTGCCGTCCTGGATGTCGTCGGGGTGCCACTGCGGCTCGAACATGTCGAGCACGTGCGCGCGGTACGGCTGGTCGGTCGTCACCACCAGCGACCCGGCCGGCATCGTCACGCCGTTCAGCACGAACGGCTCGGTCGCCCGCCCGACCTCGACGCCGCAGCGGCAGAGCGCCCGCGCGAACCGCTGCGCGGCCGACCAGTCCGGCTGGTCGCTGCGCAGCACGTAGGCGCGCGGATCGCGCAGCAGCGGCTCGGCGAACGTCGAATCGGGATCCTCGCGCAGCCGTGCCGCCGCGACCAGCGGCGGCGTCGCCGTCCAGTGGTCACGGCTGCCGCGGTCGATCGCGCGTTCGCCGAGCAGCCAGATCTGCTGCAGCAGTTCGCGGCGGTGCCGCGCCGCGTAGTCGAGGATCGCGAAGTTCGCCGTCTGCAGATATTCGATCGTCTGTCGCGCGTGCCAGGTCTGGCTCGGCACCGGATCCGGGTAGTCGCCGTTCGGCAGGCGGCGCGACAGCGGCTGCCGGATCGGCGTCGGCTCGGGTCGGCCGAACGACTCGGTCAGGATGCCGATCACGTTGTGGAAGTAGTTGGTCGAGCGCAGGCCGCCGTTCCACCAGCCCGAGTAGGGCGCGCCGCTGCGCGAGATCACGCCCGGTTTGCCTTCGACGGCGAACCGCTGGTTGATGTGCGCGCTGACGATCTCGATGCCGCGTACCACCAGCGGATCGACGACGTAGTTGAACGGGTCGCGGAACGGCGGCGTGAAGATGATCGTGCCCGCGGGGGCCGTCTGGTGGTGGTTGTAGACGATCTGCGGGCACCAATCGCAGTAGAAGACGCGGTTGACGTTCTGCGATTCGACCTGGTTGCAGGCGTAGAAGTCGCGGTTGTTGTCGTGGCCGACGTAGCGCTGGTAGAGCACCGGCAGCGTCATCTTCTCGGTCGCGCGGTAGGCGTCGGCGACCAGCTCGAGCCCGTCGGGGTTGACCGGGCAGGCCAGCAGCACCACTTCGTCGAGGATGCGCCGCACCTCGTCGTCGTCGCGCGACGCCATCTGCCAGACCAGCTCGATGAGGTTCTGGCCGGCGATCGCCTCGGTCGCGTGCAGCCCGGCGTCGATCCAGACCACGGCGCGCCCTTCGTCGGCGAGCGCCTTCGCCGCGGCCGCGTCGACGCCGCGCACGTGTGCGAGGCTGCAGGCGATCTCGCGCAGCCGGTCGAGGCGGGCGAGGTTCTGCGGCGAGCTGACGACCGCCATCAGCATGCGCTGGCCGTAGCTGGTCGCGCCGATGTCGACGAGCCGCACGCGGTCGCTGGCCTGCTCGACGGCCAGGATCCTCTGATTCCAACGCGGCAGCTCC
>CAYMRG010000106.1:0-9845 GCA_964392555.1 uncultured candidatus Brocadiaceae bacterium | reverse complement strand
TCGACGGCGCGGAAGTAGCGGACCAGGTCGGTGTAGTTGCAGAGCCGGCGGTCGGCGCCGACCTCGTGGCCGAGGAACTGCAGCGGGCTCGGCACCTGGGCCGCGACGGCACCGGCGAGGCCCAGGGAGCCGACCAGCGCGAAGGCCAGGGCGAACGAACGGGAGACGGTTTCGGCCGCGGTCATGGCGCCGCATGCTACGGACCCGTCGCGCGCCGGGCAGGTGGGCAGGCGAACGTGACAGCGAGGTGACAAGGTGGCCGGCAGCGCCGCGGCGCTACAGTGCGCCGGTGCGCTACGACCGCCGCCACCACACCGCGCGCCGCACCGACGAGTTCGTCTTCCACCAGCTCGTCCCCTACCTCGGCAGCAAGCGGCACCTGCTCGACCTGATCGGCGAGGCGCTGGATCGCGCCGGCGTCGTGCCCGCGCGCAGCACGTTCCTCGATGCATTCGCCGGCAGCGGCGTCGTTTCGCGCTACGCGAAGGTGCGCGGCTTCGCCGTCGTCAGCAACGACTGGGAACCCTACGCCCGGGTGCTCAACACCGCGGCGATCGCCTGCGACGCGCCGCCGCCGTGCACTTCGCTCGGCGGCTACGACCGCGCGCTCGCCGCGCTCGACGCGCTGCCCGGCAGCGACGGCTGGGTGACGACGACGCTGTGCCCGGCCGACGACGCGGCGCCCGATCCGCAGCGCGAACGGCTGTTCTACCGCCGCGCCAACGGCCGCCGCATCGACGCGATCCGCCAGCAGATCGCCGACTGGCAGGCGGCCGGCGCGATCGACGACCGCGCGGCATGCTGCCTGCTGGCGCCACTGCTCTACCAGGCGTGCTGGCTCGCCAACACCAGCGGGGTGTTCAAGGGCTTCCACGCCGGCTGGGGCGGCAGCAACGGCACGGCGCTGCACCGGATCCTCGCCGACCTGCGCCTCGCGCCGCAGCGCTTCGTCGCCAACGGCCGCGCCCACCACGTGTTCGCGCGCGACGCCGCCGAGCTCGCCGCGAACCCGCCGGTGCGCGCCGACGTCGTCTACCTCGACCCGCCCTACAACCAGCATCCCTACGCCAGCAACTACCACGTCCTCAACTCGCTGGTCGTCTGGGACCGCCCGCAGCTGCCACCGCCGACCGAACGCGGCTGGAAGGCGGCGATCCGCCCCGACTGGCGCGCGCGGCGCAGCCCGTTCAACCACCGCGGCGAGGCGGCCGACGCCCTGGCGCGGCTGCTGGCGGCGTGCGATGCGCCGCACGTGCTGCTCAGCTACAGCACCGACGGCGCGATCCCGCTCGAGGCGCTGACCGCGCTCGCCGCAGATCACGGTGCGCTCGCGGTGACGACCCGCAGCTACAAGCGCTACCGCACCAGCCCGACGCGCCCGTCGCCGCGGCCGCGCAACGTCGAGTTCGTGCTCGCGATCGACCGGACGCGCGCGCGGCGGGCGGACGACGGCGAGCGGGCGATGGCGGCGATCCGCGCGGCCCATGCGGAATTCACGCCGATCGACGACGCGAACGCATCGTGACCGGGTGCAGTGGATTCCGCGTGTCCCCGTGACCGCGTGTCCCGGCCGTTCAGTTCCTTGCCAGCTGGAGCAGCAGCGCCGTCAGCTCGCTGATGGCGAACGGCTTGGCGAGGAACCGGACGTTCGGGTCACGCAAGATCTCGGCGTCATGCAACCCGTAGCCGCTGATCAGGACGGCGGGCAGGTCCGGATGCGTCGTGCGGATGCGGGCCAGGGTCTCAGGCCCGCCCAGTTCGGGCATCGTCACATCGAGGACGACGGCGTCGACGTCGAGGCCGCCGTCCAGCAGGCCCAGCGCTTCGCCGCCATCACCCGCTTCGTGGCAGCGCCACGCCAGGGCGCGCAGCAGGTCGCAGGTGGCACGGCGCACGGCCGGGTCGTCGTCCACGAACAGCAGGCGCAGCGGCCGACGGGGATCCGACGGCACCGTGCCGGATTCCGGAACCACCGGGGCGGCAGCCGGCCACAGCACGCGGAACGTCGCGCCGCGTTCGCTGTCCCGCGCCACCCAGATGGCGCCGCCGTGACGCATCACGATGCCGCGCACGCTCGCCAGCCCGAGGCCACGCCCCTGGTACTTCGTCGAGAAGAAGGGATCGAAGACGCGGGACACGATGCCGGGCGGGATCCCGGGGCCATCGTCGGCCACCTCGATCGTCACGTGCTCGCCGGCAGCCAGGTGGACCCCCGGTTCCTGCCAGCGCGCATCGGGCAGGCTCACCTGCCCGATCCGCAGAACGATCCGTCCGTTGCGCGAACCGACTGCCTCGACGGCGTTGCGAACCAAGTTCTGCAGCACCTGGCGGAACTGGATCGGATCCGCGAGCGCCAGGCGGATCGGCGCATCGCTCACCATCTCGAAGCGCAGCGAGTCGGGTGCGAGGGCCCGTTCGCGGGCGAGGCAATCGCGCGCGACGGCCCCGACGTCGACCGCCAGCGGCGCGATCGCGTCGCGCTGCTGGCCGTCGAGCATCCGCCGGCACAGTTCGGCGGCGGCCTTGGCGTTGGATTCGATCTCGCGCAGCGGGCTCAGCAGCTCCGGCCCGGCTTCGAACCGACACAGCGCCACGTTGCCGAGGATCGCCGTCAGGATGTTGTTGAGATCGTGCGCGAGTCCGCCCGCGAGGGTTCCCAGGCTCTCGAGCTTCTCGTTCTCGAACAGCTTCTGCTCGGCGAGCCGCCGCTGCTCTTCCGTCACCCTGCGCGACGTCGCATCGCGGATCACGATCACCGCCCCGGTGACCTCGCCCTCCCGGTCGACGATCGGCGCCGCGCAGTCCTCGACCGGCACGCGCGTTCCGTCCGCGAGCACCAGATCGGCCCCCTCGTCGAGCACCACCGTCTGGCGCGCGGCGATGGCGCGGCTCGCGACGCAGGGGATCCGGGCGCCGGACGCGTCGAACAAGGGCAGCACGTCCTGCAGGCTCTCGCCACCGAACTGCCGCAGGCTGCCCTTCACCATCCGTTCGCCGACCGGATTGGCATAGGTCACCCGCGCGTCGCGGTCGGTCACGAACACGCCATCGCCGATGCTCCGCAGCGTGGTCTGCAGCCATTCTTCGAGGTTGCGCTGGCGCAGGTCGGCCGCATGGCGATAGAGCGCGGTCTTCAGCACGGGCGCGATTTCGCGTTCGCCGAACGGCTTGAGCACGTAGCCCAGCGGCTCGGTGATCTCCGCGCGCGCGAGCGTCCCGGGGTCCGAGTGCGAGGTCAGGTAGACGAAGCCGATCCGGAGCCGGCGCAGCTCATGCGCCAGCTCGATCCCGTCGCGCGCGCCCTTCAGCCGGATGTCCAGCAACGCGAGATCGGGCGAGGTGCGGGCCGCCAGATCACGACCGGCATCGAACGAATCGGCAATGCCCACCACCTCGTAGCCACTGCGCGCGAGCGTCGCGCTGAGATCCTGCGCGACGAGCCCCTCGTCCTCGACGATCATGATGCGACCATTGGCCATACGAACTCCTCCTGGGCGACGGCTAGGTTGGCGGACCGGGGGCACCCACCCGGGGGGCGAACGAGACCACGAACATCGTCCCATTCCCCGCTGTGGTGAGCAGAGCACCGTCGATCTGCTTCACCAGGCTGCCGATCATACGGAAACCCAGGCCACGCGACAGGGTGAGGTCGAACCCGGCGGGCAGGCCGACCCCGTCGTCGGCGACCTCGAGCCGCATGTTCGTCGCGTCCGGACCGGTCGTCCGCAGGGTGATCCGCAGCCGACCGTGCGTCCGGCCGGCGAATGCGTGCTTCATCGCGTTCGTCACCAGCTCGTGCAGGACGAGGCCGATCGGCACCGCGACCTGGACGTCGAACAGGGCCTGGCCGACATCGATGTCGAGCCGCACATCGACGCCATCCGGGCGGTAGCAGCGGAACAGCAGGTTGGCGACGTCGCGGACGAACGCCCCGCCGTCCAGGGCCGACAGGTCACCGGTCGAGTAGAGGCGCTCGTGGACGAGCGCCATCGTGCGCACCCGCGTCTGGCACTCCTCGAAGATGCCGCGCAGACCCGGATCGTCGATGCGATTCTGCTGCAGGCTCAGCAGGCTCGAGACGACCTGCATGTTGTTCTTGACGCGATGGTGGATCTCGCGCAGCAAGGTCTCCTTCTCGGCGAGCGACGCGCGCAACGCGCCTTCGGCCCGGTGGCGCTGCGTGATGTCGACCACCCCGACCAGCACGAAGTCGACGCCGTTCGCGGTGACGGGGTTGAGCCCGATCTCGACCGGAACTTCGCGACCATCGCGGCACAGGCCGAACAGCTCGCGACCTTCGCCCATGGCGCGGGCAACCGGCGCGGCGAGGTAGCGGTCGCGCAACGCCGGATGGTGGTCGCGGAACCGTTCGGGAACCAGCCGATCGACGCTCGCGCCGACCAGCTCTTCGCGCGGCCAGCCGAACAGCAGCTCGGCGCGCCGGTTGGCGAGCCGGATCGTGCCGGCCGCGTCGACCAGCAGCTTGGCGATCGGCGACGCATCGAAGATCGCGGCGAACAGCACGTCGGAGAGCGGGCCGCCCAGGGGCAACGGTTCGGCGCCCATGGCCGACTCACCGACCCGCCGCGTTGCCCGCCGCACCCGACCCGGGCGAGCACGCCGTGACGAGGACTTCCATCCGGCGAACGGTAGTCGTTCCGCCGAACGTGACAAGCGGGTGCGGTCGCCCCAGTCGCAGCCATCTCGCCACGCGCCCGCCGTCGGCGCGGTGGAAATCGGCGAAATCCGCGTGCGCGGCGCGCAGGACGGTTCTTGGGGGATGTCCGCGCCGGGGCCACTCGGCGCCCAACCCTCATCCAGCCAAATGCGCACTCCCTCCCTCGCCGCAGCCGCGCTGCTGCCCGTTCTCGCCGCCACCCTCGCCGCCCAGACGCCCGACCACCTCGTCGGCCTCACGCGCAACGCGCCGACCCTGCGGCACGTCGACCACAACAACTGCCAGAACCTCGCCCAGTGCGTCGTGCCGATGCCCGGCGGCGGCGCCCTGCCGCCGTGGGCCGGCGGCACCGCCTGGGACCCGGTCAAGTCGGGCACCTGGGTCACCAACGGCACGGTGATCGCGATGGTCAGCGACGGCTGCAACGTCATCTGTCCGCCGCAGCCGATCCCGATGCTGGGCCCCAACGCCGTGGTGACCGGGCTCGAACACGTCGCGCGCTTCGACGAGGTGTGGATGATCGACAGCGTCGGCAACCTGATGCGCTTCGCCGACGCCTGCCCGCTGATGCCGCTCAGCGTCTGCAACACCGGGCTCGTGCCCGTCGCCGTGCAGAAGGTGACCACCGGCCTCGCCGTCGACGAACGCAACGGCCTCGTCTTCTACGCCTATTCCGACTTCGCCACCGGCATGAACGAGATCGTCGTCGCGCTCGCGAGCAATCCGTGCGTGCCGATCTCGCAGTTCCCCGTGCCGCCGTGCGGCCCCGCGTTCGGCACCGTCCGCGGCATCGCCTGCGACTGGGGCAACGAGATCCTCTACCTGACCGACGGCTTCTCGACCGAGGCGCTGCACTACGCGTGGGTCGGCCCGAACGTCAACGTGCTGACCGTGCAGTGCTGCAACCTGCCGGGCGCGGCGCTCGACCCGATGGTCGGCCTGACGATCCGCCCCGGCCGCGCGACCTCGGTCGGCGTGCCGTGCGCGAATGGCACCTGCGCGCCGTGCCCGATGGTCCACACCCTGCGCAACGACCCGATCGCGGGCAACCTCGCGTTCGGCCTCGGCCTCGACCAGGCGCAGGCCGGCTCGTTCGCCTGGTGCCTGATCGGCGCCGGCCCGTGCGCCGCACCCGGCGTGAGCGTGCTGCCGTTCTGCGGGCCGATCTACACGATCCCGTACCTCGGCGCGATCGGCGGCAACCCGACCGGCGGCTTCGCGATCTGCGACGGCTCGACCACGTTCAGCCTGGGGATCCCGTCGGTCGCTGCGCTGTGCGGCCAGGTCTACAGTTCGCAGTGCGTCGGCCTGTGCTTCGGCGGCGGAGTGTTCGGGTTCTCGATGAGCAACTGCCTGAGCTGGCAGGTGCAGGGCAACTGAGCGGACCGAATCGCGGCCATCGCCCTGGGTTCGGGCGACCGTCGCGGATAAGCTAAGGGAATGAAGGACGTCCGCGACGGGCTGAATGGGTCGGTCGGGTCGCGGACGGACGCTCCCGTGGCTACACCTGCCCTGCTCCGCTCCATCGCCTTCACGTTCGCCTGCACCGCCATCATCGTCGCCGCCCAAGCCCAGGGGACCGACTATTACGTGGACGGGACTACGGGCTTCGATTCCCCGGTCGCGGGCACGAGTCAGGCCAGCCCCTGGCGAACAATCAGCTACGCCGTGGATCACGCCGCCGCAACGGTGGCGGCTCCCGCAACGATCCACATCGCGGGGGGACAGACGTATTCGCAGGGGACGAACGGTGAGGCGTTTCCGATCAATCTGCCTCCACATGTGTCGCTGGCTGGCCAAGGGGGCCCCCTTTTCAGTCCTGCTGTATTGATGACTGGCGCCGGCGTGCCAGGGATCATCTACCTGAACCCAATAGCGACTTATGGGCCCCAGGACTGCCTCCTTACCGGTCTGGTATTCCAATCAGAATCAACCTCGGTCCTGATGGGCGCCCACACTGGATTTTCGCATTCGATCTCCCTGACGTCCTGCTCGCTTTCAGGCGCAAATTCGTCTGGCGTCACCCTGATCCCGCAGGGCGGAAGTGCCAGCATCAGGATGGAAGACGTCAAAGCACATTCGATATCCTGCGCGATCCGGTTCACTTCGCCATCCCCAGCATCCGCGCCATCGATCACCATTTCCAAGTGCCAATTCTCATCCTGCAACAGCGGCATCATTGCAAAGCAGTCGGCAAGCCTCAACATTACTGACTCATCGTTCTCAGGATGCCAGACTGGAATATCTGCAGGGACCAGCTGGGACGGTCTACAGCACATTTCTATCGAGTCATGCTCGTTCATCAGCTGCCATACAGGCATGAGCATACGTGGCGATGGAATGAACCCGGTACACCATGTTTCCGTAAGCAACTCATGGTACTCCTCGTGCACGAAGGGAGTTGAGCTGGGCATGTCCATGGCTATGGGGGCACCAGTCTACTCATTCGACGCGGCAGACTGCTCTTTCCGCAACTGCGGCACTGCGATATGGGGGTACTCGGACCCGACGAGCTCTGTCTCACTACACATCGCAAGATGCTGCTTCGTCAGCAATTCCATATCAGTTGACCTGACTGCGAGCGGCGACATGGCGTACGGAGGCATCGATTGTTCGCAATGCGTATTCCACGGCGGAGCATCGGGAATACGCGTCTACATAGACACTGACGTGTCTCACTGCGACATCCGGTCTTCACAATTCACGCTCATCCAGGGCGCCGCCATCGACTTCTTCGGCTTCCTGGGCGCCCCCATGGCCCCCACGCATGTTCACTACTCGTTCAACAACAACACCTTCGCGGACTGCGGCACCGCCCTCACCTCGACGGCCCTGGGTGAGTTGTCTGAAGTCCACAACTGCATCTTCGACGCCAACACCGTCGACCTCATCACGCCACCTGGACTCGTCGTCGAACACTCCCTGTCCAGCACCTCGACGCTCCCGGGAACCACCAACCTCTCCCTCACCAACCCCCAGCTCCTCCGCCCTTCGTACAAGCTCTCGCCCTCCTCCCCCTGCATCGACGCGGGCGACAACCTGTTCGCGCCGGCGACCGACTATGAAGGGGACCTGCCGCAGGCTGGACAGGTCGGCGGCCCGGTGATCGTCGACATCGGCGCCGACGAGTTCGCATCCGCGGGCTCCCTGCACGCCTTCGGGGTCACGGCGGCAGGTCCGCAGTCGGCGCGACCACACATCACCCCATTGTCGGCGACGGCACCCATAGGCAGCACGTTCACGGTCGGACTCACCGACGCCGCGGTTCCGGGATCCACGAGTTCACTGGCGTTCCTGGCCGCCGGCTTCGCGGACTCGGCCAACCTGCCGCTGTTCGACCTCGGCGTGATCGGCATGTCGGGGTCGCTGTTGTGGATCGATCCGAGCGTCTTCCCGGCGGCCCTGCTCGTCGGCCAGCTGGGGACGGCTTCGTACAACGAATCGGTCCCGAACGCGACGCAACTGATCGGACTGCCGGTGTTCTACCAATGGCTCGTCGTGCGGCCCGACGGCAGCCTGGTGTCGAGCGATGCGCTGCGCGCCACGCTCGGCCAGTAGAGCACAGCCTGTCGCGCCGCGCGGTCGTCTGCGAGACTGCGGGCCATGATGCCCTTCGGCACGCTCTCCGACGGCCGCCAAGCACACCTCCACACGCTCGCCAACGCCAACGGCTTCCGCGTCGACGTCACCGACTACGGCGGATCGATCGTGCGGCTGTGCGCGCGCAATCGCGACGGCAAGCCCGACGACGTCGTGCTGGGGTTCGCCGACGTCGCCGACTACGAAGCGCGCTCGCCCTACTTCGGCTGCCTGGTCGGCCGCGTCGGCAACCGGATCGCGAACGGGCGGTTCACGCTCGACGGCGCGACGTTCACGCTGGCGACCAACAACGCGCCGGGCGGCATCCCGTGCCACCTGCACGGCGGCGCGCGCGGGTTCGACAAGGCGCTGTGGCGCGCGGCCCGCGCCGACCGCGGCGGCGACGCGATCCTGGTGCTGACGCACACGAGTCCCGACGGCGACGAAGGCTTCCCGGGCGAACTCGCGACCGAGGTCACCTACACGGTCACGGCGCGCGACGAGCTGCGGATCGACTACCGCGCCACGACCACCCGCGCGACGCCGGTCGCGCTGACGAGCCACGCCTACTTCAACCTGCGCGGCGAAGGCGACGGCACGATCCTCGACCACGAGCTGCAGATCGCGGCCGAACGCTTCACGCCGGTCGACGCGGGCCTGATCCCCACCGGCGAACTGCGGCCGGTCGCCGGCACGCCGTTCGATTTCCGCCGCGCGCGCCGGATCGGCGAACGGATCGACGCCGACGATCTGCAGATCCGCTGCGGTGGCGGCTACGACCACAACTTCGTGCTCGCCGAGGCGCCGCGGGCCCTGGCACACGCGGCGACCGTCGCCGACCCGGCGAGCGGGCGCCGGCTGGAGGTCTGGACGACCGAACCGGGGCTGCAGTTCTACAGCGGCAACTTCCTCGACGGCTCGCTGGTCGGCAAGCACGGCCGGCCCTACCCGCGCCGCGCCGGCTTCTGCCTCGAGACGCAGCACTTCCCGGACGCGGTCCACCACCCGCACTTCCCGTCGACGATCCTGCGGCCCGGCGACGAACTGCGCAGCACGACGGTCTACCGGTTCGCCGCACCGCGCTGAACATGGCGCAGCCCCCCGCGATGCGGCCCGCTCGCATCCCGGCGGCGGCGCAGTAACGTCATGACCCCGCACGCGGCCGACGCCGCCCTCTCCGCCATGCCCACGCCCACTCCCGCCAAGTCCCCCGCTGACAAGTTCACGTTCGGTCTCTGGACCGTCGGCTGGCAGGCGCGCGATCCGTTCGGTGACGCGACGCGCGCGCCGCTCGACCCGATCGAGGCCGTGCACAAGCTCGCCGAGCTCGGCGCCTATGGGTTGACGTTCCACGACGACGACCTGATCCCGTTCGGCAGCGACGACAAGGCGCGCACGAAGCGCATCGCGGACTTCAAGCAGGCGCTCGCCGCGACCGGCATGAAGGTGCCGATGGCGACGACCAACCTGTTCACCCACCCGGTGTTCAAGGACGGCGCGTTCACCAGCAACGACCGCCGCGTGCGCCGCTACGCGCTGCGCAAGGTGATGCGCAACCTCGACCTCGCCGCCGAGCTCGGCGCCGAGA
>CAYMRG010000105.1:0-11874 GCA_964392555.1 uncultured candidatus Brocadiaceae bacterium | reverse complement strand
CCGTCGCGTAGCCGCTGGTCGTGTAGACGCGCACGCGGTACTGCTCCGAGAGCTCTGTGTTCGGCAGGTCGATGCCGTCCGGCCAGCCGCCGGCGCCGCGCTGCCGCGGCGTCCAGTTGAGCGTGAGGTTGCCGCTGCCGTCGCGGCCGCCGCCCAGCATGACCGGCGCGTACGGCCGCAGGGCGATCCCGTTGTTCGCGAAGTCCTGCGCCGTCACCGCCGTCAGGCTCGCGCCGAAGGTCACCGCCTTGTACTTCCTGCTCATGTAGAGCTCGGCGAACGGCGCGTTCACGTTGGCGACCGTCCCCAGCATGACGAACGTCTCGTTCGTCGCGTGCGTCGGCATCGCCCACTCGGTGCCGTAGCGACCGCGCAACAGCCCGGACAGCACGTAGGTCTGCGGCGCCGTCAGCGTGGCCGTGCGGAACTGCAGCACCTCCCAGCCGGCGCTGGCGCTGCCGAGCGCGCACAGGTTCGCGCCGTTCTGCACCGCCGCCTCCGTCACCGACACGAGCTCCGCGTCGGCGTCGTCGAGGATGACCGTGATCGTGTTCGCCTCGTCGAACGTGTTGCCGCCGGCGAAGGTGGCGAGCGCCGCCGCGACCGTGCCGAGCGTGGCCGGCGTCAGCGCCTCGGCGATCGAGGCGTACGTCGTGCCGCCGTCGACGCTCTTGTAGAGCGCGGCGCCCGGCCACGGCCCGGCCGCAGCCGGCGCCAGGGCGGCGTAATGCCCGTTCGGGTAGTGGCTGGGGTCGAGCAGCGGCAGGTCGAGCAGGACGAGGTCCGTCGCCGGTCGCGCGGCCGGTGGCGGCTGCGGCGTCCAGCCCTCGCTGGGCGCGCCCGTGGCCGGCTGCGTGTAGATCGACGGCCGGTGCAGCACGCCTTCCCATTCGATGACGCCGGCCGGGCGCTCGGTGCGATTCGTGACCCGCACGACCCGGCCGCGCACCGTGACCACGTCGCACGGCTCGACCCACGAATACTGCCGGGTCGTCTGCCACACGAACGTCTCGCGCTCGATCCACTCCGAGACCTGCAGCGCCCAGCATTTCTGCAGCGCCTCGTCGGCGGTGAACCCGATCGACAGGTCGATCGTAACGTCGCTATCCGACAGCGTCGTCAGCCGCGGCGAGTTCTGCGCCCCGGTCTGGTAGTCCATGTTCACGTCGATGTAGCGCATCGTGACCGTGCGCGGCATGCCGTGCTCGCGGCGGCGCTTGGTCTGCAGCGGCGCGAGCTCCTGCGCGCCCTCCTCGCGCGCGCACAGGTCGTCGTCCGGGATCGTCACCACGCTGTCGGTCGCGCCGCGCTTGCGGAACTTGACCGTGTCGTCCGACTCAACCGCGTCGAAGAAGAAGCCCTTCCGCAGCGTCTCCAGCGCGTTCCGCACCGTCATCTGGTTGCCGACCGCGAACCAGCGAACCTCGTCGGTGAGCTCGCTCACGTCGTAACTGCCGACGCTGGTCATGTCCGAGAGGTCGGCGACGATCAGCGACAACGCCACCGGCGCGGCCGGCGGGTCGAGCCGGATCACGCCATCGGCGACCAGCGCGTAGCCGGACGTGCCGAGCTCGGCGACCGTGCTCGTGTAGCCGTCGATGGCGTCGACCTGCCCGACGTACGTCACCGTCAAGTCGTCGTTCAGCGTGAACACGCCGGCGTTCTTCACGAACCCGGTGCCGCGGTCGCAGCCCAGCACGAGGTCGCCGGTGAGCTGGCTGCGGTAGACGGTGAAGCTGTAGCCGTTGATGATGGAGAGCGCGGCGTCCTCGTCGCTCAAGTCCCACTGGCGGAGGACGCCCGTCAATTCCAGGTCGTATTCGTACAACGTGAGATCGCCGAAGCCGGACGCGACGTAGACGCGGTCCATCACGTTCGTCATCCCGACGACCCAGGTCGAGAGCGAGTCGCCGGCGCCGGTGCTCGACACGATGAGCGATGCGTCGGCGACGCCGGTGTCGTCGTTGATGGTGCCGTCCGTGGCCGGGTAGCGGCAGATGCCGATCTGGCCGGTCGCCGTGTTGCCGCCGGTCGCGTAGATGTAGCCGGCCGGGTGATAGACGATCGCCTGCGCGCTGCCGCAGCCCGCCTCGAGCACCGGCCCGCCGAACGGGTTGAAGGTGATCGTCGCCACCGAGGCGTCGCGCACCCACCAGGTGAGCCCGTCCGTCGCCGCGAGCAACCCCTGCACGGACACGGTCGGGAACCCGGACAGCGACAGCTCGGCGTCGTACTCGCTGCCTGCGACGAGCTCGCCGTCGAGCCGGTACTGCCACTCGTAGTAGTGCCCGTTCGCCAGGCTCGCCGTCTTGTACAGGCCGACGGTGATCACGCCCTCCGAGTAGGTGGCGCAGCGGAACCCGGCGTTGCCGTCGACCGGGTCGAAGTGCGAGATCCGATACGGGTACTCGCCCAGCCCGGTGAACACCTCGAACTCGAGCACCGGGATGCGGTCGCCGAAGTCGGTCAGCATGTAGTCGGTGAACACGACGTACGCGAGGCCGCGGTAGGCCGGCTGCTCGCCGACGCCGTGGATCGCCTCGAAGGTCGGATCGGGCTCCTGATCCTCGCGGCCGAGGTAGAGCGTGCACGGCATCGCCTCGCCCTCGGCGGCATCCCAGATCAGCCGGCCGTCCGCCCAGATCCGCAGCACGCCGAGGATCGCCGGCTCGTCGAACGCCTTCGACGCCGCCAGCGCGATCGCGAACGACGCCGAGTAGGTGTAGGTCGTGACCTCCGGGCCGCCCTTCCCGCCGCTGGTTTCCTTGTGCTCCTGCAGGTCGGTCTGGTCGATCACGTTGCCGGTGATCCGCCCGGTGCCCCACACGAACGGGATCGGCTTGCCGTACTCGGACACCTGCAGCTTGAGGTCGCTACGGCGCGGGCCCTCGACCTTCGGCGGGTCGATCAGGTTCCCGAGCAGGCTGCCGACCAGCCAGCCGACCTGCGCACCGATCGGGCCACCGACCATGCCGCCGACGAGGCTCCCGACCGTGCCGAGGACGAGCGTGGTCATCCGGTCAGCCCGCGGAACTGGTACGCCCCGATCGCCTGGGCGCGCGCGATCGGCAGGAGCTGTTCGACCACGCGGCGCGCGGCGAGCAGCGCGTAGGCGTGCACCACGCGCACCGGCCCGGCCGCGGCCTCGCTGACCAGTGCGAAGTGCCGCGGCTCGCCCTCCAGCGCGAATAGCAGCACGTCGCCCTCGCGCGCGTGGCCGACCGACGGCAGGCGGTCGAGGAAGCGCTCGCAGCCGGCACGCAGCAGGACCGGATCGGGCGTGCGCGCGTAGGCGTGCAGCGACATGTCGTCCGCCCACTCCCTCGCGCCCGGCAGCCCGCACGCCAGCGCCACGCCGCCCAGGAAGCCGATGCAGTCGGTGGCGACGCCCTTCACCCGCGCCTGGTGCCGGTAGCGCGTGCCCAGCCAGGTGCGCGCCTCCGCGACGATCTCCGCGCGCGTGGTCACGTCCGGCGCCCGATCTGGATCAGCGCGTCGTTCCCGCGCAGCCACGGCTCGCCGCGGAAATTGGCCGCGTTGGCGAACGTGTCACGGCACGTCCCGAAGTGCCGGTTGCAGCCCCGCGTCATCGTGTAGGCGGCGCCGGTCGCGTCGTACGGAAACGGCGTCTTCGTGATCCACGTCCCCACGATGTACGCCTTGACCTCGAACGAGAGCCCCGCGTTGTCGCCATCCTCGAAGGTGATCACGCCCTCATCGAAGTAGCCGTCCGGCTCCGTGCGCGCGGAGTCGTGCAGCGTGAAAAAGTCGGTGTCCGCCGCCTCGATCGTGCTGCTCACCGTGAAGGCCGTCATGTCGACCTTGCAGCGCGTGTCGCCGAGGCTCGCCCGGCAGCCTGGCGTGGTGATCTCGACGATGCTGGTCGCGTACGCTTCCATCATCCCGAGCAGCTCGGCGATGAACGTCTGCCGGTTGACCGTGACCTCGCCCAGATGCCCGGCGCGGTCCTTCTTGTCGCCCATCGTCAGGTCCGCCCAGTTGACCTGAAACACGCGAAACGACGCATAGTCCCAGCGGCCGGCCCGCAGCTCGTCCTCGGTCAGCGTATCGGTGTCGAGCATCCCGTCGATCGACATGTTGTCGGTGTCCATGTTCGACGCCGAGGCGATGTCGGTCGGGTTGAACGAGGCCGCCGGCTCGTAGGTCGTGCCGCCGATCACGAGCGGCTTGTCGTGCGTCGTGAACCCGTAGACCTGGCCGTCGGTGCGCGCGAGGCGCATGCACGTCGCCAGGTGCATGAGCTCGCCGGTCATCTCGGCCTTCAAGTTGATGCTGATCGACTTCAATCGCGCACCTCGATGATCGGGATCGACGCCCAACCGACGATCAGCTCGCCGCTCGGCTGCTTGTCGATCGTCTCGTGGCGCATCTCGTCGGTGTCGAAGCGGACGTGCACGTCGAACTCGCCGGCCCACGCGGTCGGGATCGTGCCGTGCGTCAGGATGCCGGTCGCGTAGTCGAGCAACAGGCCGGACCCGCCGGTGAAGCTGACCGTGCCGCTCACCGGCCGCGTGATCTTGCGGTCCCGCGTCTCGGCGCCGTAGGTGTAGCGCTTCGCCAGGTAGGCGTGCGTCGCGTCGATCGTGATGAACTTGCCCTCGGCGCTCGCGACCTCGTAGTCCGTCCAGTCCTTGAACCGGAACGAGTACGCGCGACCGGCGACGATGCGGAAGAACGCCTGCAGCTTCCGCCAGTCGACCTCGCGGCGCGCGGCGTGGCTCACCTCGTAGGAGAGCCGCTCGTAGCTCCAGTTCTGGTTCCGCGCTTCCGCCCCCGATGCCTTGATCACGACGTCGGTCAGGAACATCGGGCCGCCGGTGGCGTTGAACGAGATAGCCGGCGGAAACTGAATGTCCTTGAAGGCCACGGCTAGCGGTCCTTGATGGCGGTGATCGTCGCGTCGCGCAGGCGGGAGGCGGCCTGCCGCGCCGAGCGGGTATCCGCGCCGGGCATCACGTTAATGTTCTGCGTGATGTGCATCGAGCCGCCGCCGCGCGCGCCGCGCCGGTTCTCCGCCGCCGGCACGATCCGCTCGCCCTGGTGAATGAACGCCAGCATGTCGCGCGGGACGTAGCTCGTGCCGACCGCGTAGCTGCCGAACTGCGGGCCGCCGTAGATGCTGCCGCCGCTGCCGCCGAACAGGTTCCCGAGGAAGCTCCCGGCGCTGCTGCTCGCGCTGCTCGCCGCGACGGACGCGAGCGCCGCAGCCGCCGATGCTGCCGCTGCGGTCATCGTCGTCAGGGACGCGACCGTCGTCGCGCTCGTCGCGCTCAACGTCAGCAGCGCCGTATCCGCCGCCAGCGCGCCGCCGGTGCCGGCCGGGCTCGACTTGCCACCGAACAGGGACGAGAAGAGGTCGCCGAAGCCGCCGAGCGCGCCGTCCTTGCTGAACAGCTTCTCGGCCAGGTTGTCGGCGACGACGCTGGTGACGCGCTTCTGAATGTCCTTCGCGAAGTCCTGCGCCGCCTGCTTGAAGGACTTCTCGCCGTTGACGAACGACTGCAGCGCGTCGGAGAACGAACTCGCCGCGATGTCGTTGAACTTCTTCGCCACGAGGTCACCCGCTGCTGCGATCTCCTCGATCTTGACGCGCAGCGCGTCGGCCGCGGCGAGCGCGCGCGGGTCACCGGTCGCGGCGGCGATCGCCTCATACGCGTCGGCGACCTTCGTCAGATCGGCGATGCGTTCCTTGTTCGCGTCCGACAGCTTGCGCAGCGCCTCCAGTTCCGTCAGCGACCCCGCCTCGCGCAGGATGCCGACGCGCGCCTGCGCGTTGCCGACCTGCTCGACGATCTGGCCGAACAGGTTCTGCAGGTCGTTGAGCTGCGCCTGCCGGATCGTCTGCTGTTCCAGCCGGTTGAGGTTGGCGAGCGCAGCCGAGTCGCCGGACTGCTCGAACGAGCGACGCAGCTCCGCGTTCTGCTGTTGCAGGCGCCGCGCCGCGGCCTCACCGCCGCGGCCGTCCAGCTCGAGTAGCCGGATCGCGACCTCCTCGACCGTCTTCTTGTAGTCCTGCGCCGCGCGGTTGGCGTCGAACCACAGCAGCACGGATGCCTTCCCGGCATCGCGTTCTGCCTTCTCGCGCTTGACCTGCAGGTCGGCGATCTTGTTGTCCGTCTCGGCGATCTCGACCTGCGTGCGCCCGCGCTCGGAGCGGTAGCGTTCGAGGGCGGCGATCTGCTCGTCGATCGCGCCCTTCGTGACCGCGAGGTCGGCGTCCTGCGCCTCCTGTTTCGCGGCGAAGTATTCGCGGATGCCGATCGCGCCGTCGCTGAAGTAGCGGTCGAGGTACTCGGCTCGGTTGCGCAGCACGTCGCGCTCGGCGTCGGCGTACGCTTCGATCGCGCGGAGCTGGCCTTCGAGCAGCTTCTTCGTCGGGTCGTCCTTCGGGCCCTGCGCAACTTTCGGCGTGCCGCTGCTGACGTACGGTAGCTGCGGCTTGAACTTCGCGCGCAGGTCGCGGGCGTCGTCGTTGTCGGGACTGATCAGCCGCAGCGCCTGCTGTCGCTGCATGAACTTCAGGAATTCGAGGTTCGCCGTCGCCTTCGTCTCGGCCCGCTCGAAGAACCCGCCGGCCGCGCGGTTGAGCAGTCCGGTCAGCCCGCCCGTGCCCTGCAGCGCCTGCGCCTGCTCTAGCTCGTTCCGGACGTTGCGAATCTCGGCGCCGATGTCGCGCAGCTTGTTGACCGGACCGGCGAAGTTCGCGAACCGGTCGAGCGCATCGAAGAACCCGGTCGAGTTCTCGCGCACGAATCGGAACTGCTCGACCAGGTCGGCGAGCGCCGGCACCAGCGCGCCGGCGATCGCCTGCTTCGCGCGGTCCGCCTCCACGCCGAGCACCCGGTAGGCGTCGCCCAGACGGCTCGCCTCGGCCGCCTGCGCCGCGGTGACGCTCGCCGACACGTCCCCGTATTGCGCGATGTCCTTCAGCGCGGAGATGAACGCGACGCCGGACTTGCCGAACAGGTCTTTCGCGATCGCCGCCTTCCCGGCGCCGTCGGCGAACTGCTCGAACTTCTTCGCGATCTCCTCCAGTGCCTGCGCCGGATCGGTCGCGGTGACGCCGAGGAAACGCAGCGCCTCCGCCGTCTTGCTGCTGCCATCCTCCGCGCCGGCCATCCCCGCCGCCAGCCGTTCGAGGGCGCCCTTGATCTCGTCGAAGTTGCCGCCACCGATCTTGACGGCGTTGCTCAATTTCGACAGCGATTCGACGGTCGAGCCGGTCGCCTCGGAGAGGTCTTGCAGATCCTCGGCCGCCCGTACCATCTCGCGCGTCCAGGCCGCGACGGCGCCGACGCTCAACGCACCCGCGAGCAGCCCGACCGACCGTTTCGCAAACGACATCGCCGCGCCGATGCGGCGCGAGTTCGCCTCGGCCGACGCCGCGGCCTTGCCGAGATCGGCCTGGAACTTCGCCGTGCTGGCGATGAGTTCGGCTACGAGCCTGCCGACGGTGGAGGCCATGTCAGCGGGCCGCCGCTTCGCGGTGCTTGAAGTCGCGCAGCGCGAGCAGACGTACGATGAACGTCTCCGGGTCGTCGACGCCGAACATCGCCATCAGCACCGGCAGCGCCGTCCAGTTCACCTCGCCCCCCATCATGTTCCACGCGCGCACGATCAGCCCTTCATCGCCGGAAATCGCGCCGGCTTCGAAGGCGCCCGACGTCGCAGCGAGCGCGCGCGCTTCGAGCCGGGCCGTCAGTTTTTTGCGGCAGCATCCAGCGCCTCCGCGTGCAGCTTGTAGGCGTCGAGCGCTGCCTCCGCGATCGGCCCCCAGAAGTCGGGCCGATCCGCGCACCACGCCGCCCACAGATCGCGGTCGAACGGGATCGCGTCGGTGCTGCCACCGCCGACAATGTCGTCTTCGGTGACCTTCTCCCACCCGACGATCCGCTGGGCTGCGATGTCCGACGGCTCGGCGTTCGCCCGATGCAGGGCGATCGCCTCGACGTCGGTCGGGCGCAGCCCGACGAACACGTGCTTCCCGATGGACACGCGGAACTCGCGCTGCTTGCGCAGGCGCGCGATCAGTTCACTCGACATGCGTTCCCCTCGCCGTCACGCTTACGAGCCGTAGTGCATGACCAGCGCGACCGGCGTGAAGTTGATCGTTGCCGTCGCCGCCGCGTTCGTCTGCAGCTCGAAGCCCTGACCGCCCGAGACGTTGGCGCAGAAGATCGTGCGCGGCCCGCCCGCCCAGTTGATGCGGAACACGATCCGGGCGTTCGCGTTCGTCGCGGCGATGATCAGGCCCTCGGCCGTCGTGCCCGGCGAGAACAGGCCGGAGATCGAACCGTCCGGCGCGTCCGGCAAGCCGTAGACGTACTGCTTCGCCTTGTCGATCAGCCGCGTCGTGTCGATCTTGGCCGGCGCCGGGTTCGGCATCGTGACGTTCTGCGCCGACGACAGCGTCGAGAAGGCGGTAACCTCGTTCGCGACGCCCGCGGTCCACGTCGAGTAGGACGACGTGTTCAGCCCTTCGAGCTCGAACGTGTTCGCCGTGACGTTGGCGACGCGGACGGCCTGGCCGTCGAGTTCGATCATGCCGTCGGTGACGTCGAAAACGACGATGTCGCCGTTCGACAGGCCGTGGGCGGTGGACGTCGCGACGCCGGGATTCGCCAGCGTGACGGCGGTGACCGTGAGATCCGCTCCGAGCGTCTGCTGAACCGCGACGCTCATGTTGGTGCCGATGTAAGCCATGATGGCGCTCCTCTGGGAAAATTTCCGAGGAGGCCATTGCGCAACGAGGCCCGGTCAGGGCGTTGCCGCGCGCGTGCTCGGCGTTACGGTGAATTACTTCGTCTGCTGTTTCGTACTCTCCAGCCACTTCTCCCACGCGCTGATCATGCCCTTGCACAGGCGGATCAACGTCTCGTGAAGGATGATAGTCGCCGGTCTCATCATGCGTGCCAGAAGCTGTAGCTGACCGGTTCCATCGTCTCCAGCGTCTCCGGGTCGTAGTCCTCCCCGCTGACGTCGGTGCGGTACTTGCGCACGAGGCCCGCGGCCGCCTCGATCGCGGCGATTACCGCGGCGGCCACGTCGAGCGCCGACTGCTTGGCCGAGGCCGTCGCCGTCGTCTCGCCCCAGCACTCGAACACGAAGATGCTGTTCGTCGTGCCCTCGTAGCCGCCGAGCGTCATGATCGGCGCGTGCAGCGTGCGGCGGTAGGTGACGAGCGGCAGCGGCACGCCCTCGGGCACCTCACCCGCCGGGTACACGCGGCCGCCAGCGACGGCAGCGAGCGCGGTGTAGAGGTCGGACTGGATGCTCACCGCACCGCCTCATCGAACTTCGCGCGCAGCGTGTTCTCGAACGTCTGCAGGAAGCGCGCGCGCCCCGCGGCGAAGCTGTTCGTCAGGAAGCGGCGGCCGGGAACCGTTCCGCCGGCGGTCACGCGCCGGCCGGCGAGCGAGAAGGCGGACACGATGCCTTTCTTGCGCCGCCACCACGCGCCCTTCGGCTTGCGCGGCACGATGCGGTGCCCGAACTCGACCCACGAGGCGTAGTACGCGTCGCGGTTGCCCTTCTGCTGCTTCTTCCCGCGGCGGAACGTGACGCGGTAGACCGCCTGCGTCGCATTGGACTGCCGCCGGTCGAACGCGACCATCGCCGAGCGCTTGAGCGTCCCGGCCGGAACCGTGCGCCCGCCGCGGCGGCGCGGGCCCTTGCCGAGCGGCGCGGCCGCGCGCGCCGCGTCCCGCGCCTGCCTCGCCGCCGCCGACAGCGCGCCGCGCAGCGCCTTCTTCTGCAGGTCGGCCGGCAGCCGGTCGAGCTTCAGCTTCAGCTCGCGCAGGCCCTCGATGCGGACGACCTCGGTCACGTCACTCCTCCCGCACGCCTTCGCTGCACACGAGCTGCAGCATCCGGTCGCGTTCGCCGAGGTTTCGCGGCGGCTCGTCCAGCACGAGGATCCGCGGCGCGAACAGGTGCCGGCCGGTGCCGGCGTCGGCGAGGTCGATCGCGCTGCCGCCGGCGGTCGCCGCGAGCGTGTAGACCCCGGCGGCCGCGGTCTTGACGAAGTACCCGGTATTCGCCACGAGCGGCGCCGGCAGCGCGCCGCCGTAGTTCGCCAGCTCGACGACCTCGTTGACCAGGTGCGCGACCGGGCCGGTGACGGTCAGCGTGTTCGCCGCCGCGTCGGCCGTGCAGCGCTGGCCCCAAACGATGCGCCACGAGGCGTCGATGCCGGCCAGCGCGCGCGCGAAGCGCAGCGTGACCAGGTGCGAGCTCGCCGCCTGCCGCTGGGCCGCCAGGAACGCCTCCCGGCCGGTCAGCGGCTCGATGCCCGCCCACGCCTCGGCTACCGTCGTCCACGTCGTCAGGCGGCCGCCCACGGCGTCCCGCGTGCCGCCAGGGCGCTGCACCCAGACCAGCCGCGACAGCCGCGCGCTCGTCATGGCAGCCAGACCCGGTAGCGGTCGAGCAGACCGTCGACGAACGCCGGAGCAGCGATCTGGCCGCGCTCGATAACGACCTCCGCCTCCCGGTTTTCCAGAAGCGCGCCGACCTGCAGCAGCATCCAGTTCAGGACCCCGGCCGGAACCTCGCCGATGAACACGGTCCCGGTCCCGGTGTCGGTCAGGTCGATCGTCGCGCCGCCGACCGTCGCCGCCAGCGTGTAGACGCCAGCCGCGGCGGTCTTGATGTAGTACGTCGTCCCGGCCGCCAGTGGCGCCGGTAGCGCGGCATCGGCGCCGCCGGAGACCGACAGCCGCACCGGGTCGTTCACCGCCCAGCTCACCGGCCCGCTCACCGTCAGCGTGTCCGCACCGGCGTTCGCCACGCAGCGCGACGCATAGCCGGCGTTGTACGTCACCGTGACCGCCTCGGCCTGCGTCCGCGTCGACGGCCACGCGACGTCGTACTCCGGCGTCACGAAGCCGGGCTCGGCCGTCGAGCTCACCACGTAGTCGGCCGGGTCGACGGTCTGCGTCACGCCCGCATCGTCGACGTAGGTGATCGACACCACGTCGACAAGCGGCACGTGCGGCAGCACGATCACGTTCTCGACCCAGCGATTGCCGACCCGCAGGAGCCCGCTCGGGAACGCCGGCAGCGTCAGCGCGTAGCGGGCGTGCAGCATCTGCCGGCCAGTCCGCGCCTCCGCCTGCTCGCGCGCGGCCGCAATCCACGCCGGGAATAGCGCGTCGCGGTCCGTGTCGTTAACGCTGCAGTGCAGCTTCGCGCGGTCGACGTGGATCGGCTCGCCGTCCTGGTGTTGCACGATCGCTGTGTCGTAGGTCATGTTCGGATGGCGGCGACGCCCGAGAGCGCCGCCGCCAAGGTCACTACGCCGGCGGGTTCGCCGTCGGGCCGAGCGACGGGTCGCCGAGCAGCGCGACCGCCGACAGGACCGCCGCGCTGGCGTTGTTCGCCGGCGTGATGGTCAGGCGCGTGTACCGCTTCGAGCCGCGGTAGCCGAGCTTCCGGCACTCGTTGTCGTCGTCGAACTGGAACCCGGCCAGGACTTCCGTCCCGAGCAGGTCCGCGTCCGCCACCGCCGCGGCGTCGGAGAGGTTCGAGACGTCGCCCTCCTCGAGCAACACCGTGAACGTGGCGTCCGCGTCCGCGACCGAGCCGATCGCGATCAGGTACGTCAGCGAGTCGAAGCCGCGGCGGTCGATGATCTGACCGACTTGGGCCGTGTTGTCCGACACCGAGACGGGCGAGATGCACCGCTTCGGGTAGACGTTGTTCATGAGGTCGTTCATGTAGCGTCTCCTTCGTGTCGTCGCGACCGTTAGGCCGAGAACTTGATGAACTTGATGGCCTCGAAGTTCAGCACCGCGCCACCGACCCGCTTCGTCGAGTAGAAGATCACGTACGGCTTCGACGTGTACGGGTCGC
>CAYMRG010000104.1:0-12014 GCA_964392555.1 uncultured candidatus Brocadiaceae bacterium | reverse complement strand
CCGACGGTCTGTATGCCAGGGCACGCGCCGGCGAGATCGCCAACGTCACCGGTGTCGATGCACCGTACGAGCCGCCGGCAGCCGCCGACCTGATCCTCGACACGGTCGGCGTACCGCTGGCGCAGAACGTCGAAGCCGTGCTCGACTTCCTCCGCGGCCGTGGCTTGCTACGCTGACGCCCAGAGCCGCGCATGGAACCCGTCATCGAAGCCCACCACCTCAGCAAGGAGTACCGTCTCTACGGCAACCCCTACAACCGGCTGAAGGAGAAGTTCCCCTGGAACCGTGACAAGAAGCTCTACCAGTCGGTCTTCGCGCTCCAGGACATCACGTTCGACGTCAAGCCGGGCGAATGCATGGGCCTGGTCGGCTCGAACGGCGCCGGCAAGTCGACGCTGCTGAAGGTGCTGAGCGGCACCACCTACCCGACCTCCGGGCGCTACACCGTGCGTGGGCGCGTGATGAGCCTGCTCGAACTCGGTGCGGGCTTCCAGGAGGGTTTCAGCGGGCGCGAGAACATCTTCATGAACGCGGCAATGATGGGCTTCTCCCGCAAGGAAGCCGGCCGGAAGTTCGGCGAGATCGTCGAGTTCAGCGAGCTCGGCGACTTCATCAACGCGCCGCTGCGCACCTACTCGTCGGGGATGAAGGCGCGGCTCGGCTTCAGCGTCGCGATCGCCAACGACCCGGACATGCTGATCATCGACGAGATCCTGGCGGTCGGCGACATGAGCTTCCGCCGCAAGTGCGTCGACAAGATCTTCGGCTTCAAGAAGCGCGGCAAGTCGATGTTCTTCTGCTCGCACTCGCTCTACGACGTGCGGCAGATCTGCGAGCGCGCGATCTGGATGAACCACGGTCGCATGGAGCTGCTCAGCGACTCCGTGACCGTGACCAACGAATACGCGAGCTTCGAGGACAAGCACGCCGGCGCGTCGGGCGACCCGAAGCCGTTCGCCGACAGCCCGCAGGCCAACGTCGCCCCCGAGGACATGCCGCACATCGTCGAGGGCGTGATCCTCGACGCGACGACTCTGACGCCGCGCAACACGTTCGCCCCCGGCGAGAGCTGCGCGGTCCGCGTCCACATCAAGAACGGCCGCATCCGCGAACGGATCCACCTCGCGGTCGGCGCGCGCCGCAACGACGGCACCGAGTGCTTCACCCACGCGACGCAGTTCGACGGCATGCCGATCGACTTCGACGAAGGCCACGTCACGCTGTTCGTCGACAAGCTGCGGCTGCTGTCCGGCAAGTTCACGATGGTGCTCTACCTGTTCGATGCCGAAGGCGTCCACCGCTTCGAGGAGCGCCCGGCGACGCAGCAGCTCATCGTCCAGAACCGCACCAAGGAGCTCGGCTTGTTCCAGCAGGAACACCGCTGGTCGATCGAGCCCGCGGCGGTCGCGCGGAAGGCCTAGCCCGGACTTCTCACGACCACCGCTTCCGAACGCGTCGATTTCGCCGTCCGCCAAGGAGGGCGACCGAAGCGCGCGGAGGCGGGGGCGTGGTGGCGGTGAGACGTGCGGGCGAGCTGCCCGCAGCGACTCGCCACGCCGCTACACGATGTCCGCGAACTTGTGCTTGCGGCTGGCGAAGGTCACGTAGCCGATCAGCAGGAAGAACGCCGCCCAGGACGCCGCGGTGCCGAGGTGCATCCAGAAGCCCTGCAGCGGCACCCCTTCCGGATCGGCCACGCCGAGGGCGATGCGATGCGCCTGCAGCAGCGGGTAGGCCGGGTTCAGGCCGAACAGCAGGCCCGGGACCAGCGGGCTGCCGCCGAACTTCCCCAGCATGGTCGCCGGCGGCCAGAACACCGGCGTCAGGAACATCCAGGCCATCGTGACGATGCGCCAGATCTGCGTGGTGTCGCGCAGGAACACGTTGACGCTGGCCAGCAGCAGCCCGATGCCGAGGGTGAAAACCACCTGCACGGCGAGCACGAGCGGCAGCGCGAGGATCAGCAGGCCCGGGCGGATCGCGCCGAGCAGCAATCCGATCACCACCAGGACCGACGCGCCGACCAGGTAGAGCACCGCCGACGTGATCGCGACGTGGACCGGCAGCACTTCCGACGGGAAGGCCACCTTCTTCACCAGGTTGCCATTGTCGACGACGATCGAACAGCACTGCGTGGTCGACTCGATCAACGCGTAGAACGCGATGACGCCCGAGAACAGGTAGAGCGCGAAGTGCTCGCTCGCCGCGATGGCGCGGCGCGGGTCGCCGAACAGGATGCCGAAGACGAAGAAATAGAGCGCGAACTGCACCAGCGGCTGCATCAGGAGCCAGTACCAGCCGAGCACCGAGCCGTGGAACCTGCCCATGATGTCACGGCGCAGGAAGTTGTAGACCATGTAGCGGTTCCGCCAGATCTGCGCCGGGTAGGTGAAGATCTGCAGGACGTAGCGGGCGGCGGATTGGGCCGTGGCCGAGTCGTAGGTGCGAACGAGGGTCATTTCGGCATTTCGCCCCTTCGCGGCCAGCTCTGCGGGGCGAACGGACGATATCGACCGTTCAGGCCACCGGCCAGCAGGGATCGGGTAGACCACCCGGCGGACACCCGGTACGCTCTCTGCCGCCATTCCCGCCCGACCGCACCATGCCTCCGGCTCCGCACCCACTGGCGCCACTCCTCGTGGTCAGCGCCGACCTTCCCGGCTCTGTCCGGCCGGTGATGTCGCTGTTGACCGCGATGCCTGAGCTGTCGGCCGACTGGTGCCCGCTCACCGACCGCCGGCCGCTCACCTACCTGATCCGGCACGCGGCCGTGCTCGCCGCGTACGTCATGCCGACGGCGACCTGGGATCACGACGTGATGTTCCGGCCGCCGACGGCCGGTGCGCCGGGCGAGTTCTTCATCGAAGGGTTCCCCGAGCCGGGCAACGTCGAACTGGAGACCCGGTCGGACACGCCGCTCGCGGTGGCCATGTTGCGCCACAACGTCGCCGAATACGCCAACCGTCTCCGTGAGCGCGACGACCAGCGCTACTTCGTCGAACCGACCAGCCGCTGGGCGACGAACTTGCTGACGATGGCGGGCGTCGAGCACCGCGCCATCCTGCTGGTGCGTGACCCGCGCAGCGAACTGGCGGAGGTCTGGCGCGGCGTGCGCCGCAACGGTTGTCTGCCTAGCCCGGTGACGCACGTCGACACGCCGCTGGCGTTCGCCGAGCGCGAGGCGAACTGGAAGTACCGCGAACTGCTCGCCGACCTCGCCAGGCCGCGATCGGATGGCAACCAGCTGGTGCTGCGCTACGAGACCCTGCTCGCCGATCCCAACGGTACCTGGGCGCGACTCCGCGCGTGGCTCAGCCTCCCCACCCTGCCACCGCCGGTGCTGCGACCCACGCTGCACGAGTGGCCCGAGGCGCGCTGGCGCGAGATCCTGCCGGCGGCGGTCGACGACGTCTGCCGGCAGCGCATGGGCAACGAGATGAGGGCTCACGGTTATGCCCTCTGAGACGCTGAAGCCGATCATGGTCCTGTTCCCGGCGCGGAGCGGATCGACGCTGCTGATGCAGCTGCTCGCGACGAGCCCACGGATCGTCTTCGATCGCACCTACCCGTTCGAGTTCCGCTACCTGTCGTTCCTGCTGCGCTGGAGCTGGCAGCTCGCGACGACGCATCGCGCTTCCGCGGATTGGTCGACGTCCCGGCTGCTGGCCGAGCAACCGATCCCGGGCAACCGCATCGAACCGCCGCCCTTCGCCATGCCGCGCGGTTTTGCCGTCGACGACCGCGAACCGTTGTGGGCCGCCGCCTTCCGCGGCGCCTGGCAGGAGTACTGCCGGCGGGCGCAGCGCAGCAACCTGGCCTCGCCGGAGCTGCATCCGGAGCCGATCTACTACGCCGAGAAGACCCGCTCGCCGTACCGCCAAGCCTTGCAGGAACTCGCCATCGACCACACGGTCATCTACCTGCTGCGCGACCCGCGCGACATCCTGATGTCGATGCTCGGCTTCAACAAGAAGCGCGGTTCGATCTCGTTCTCGGCCAAGGAGGGCGAATCGATCGAGGCCTACGCACACCGTTTCCTCGACGAACGGGCCCGTCGGCTGCGCCAGATCATCGAGCTGGTGCCCCACGATCCCGATGCGGTCGTGGTGCGCTACGAGGACATGGTGACCGACCTCGGCCAGGTCGCGGCCCAGCTCAGCATGCGGCTCGGCGTGACGCTCGATGCCGGCAAGGTGATGGAGCAGGAGGGCGAGTTCCGCATGCACATGTCGAGCCGAGGCGGTCCGGAGGCTTCGGTCGGCCGCTGGCGCGCCGAGATGCCGGAGACGGTGCAGAAGATGTTCCGCGACACCCTCGGCGACCTGATGAGCGCGGTCGGCTACGCGCCCTGAACCGCCGTTCGCCCGCGCCGATCAGCCGCGCGGCGCATGCGCCGCCAGCGCCGTCAGCACCCGGTCCCGCAACCTCGGCCGGCAGACCGCGATCTCATCGTTGCGCGGATCGGCGTGGCCATATGTCTGCGCCGAGCCATCGAGCCGGCTGCACCACCAGCCGGCGGCGCGCGCGACCGCCTCGGGGGCGCACGTGTCCCATTCCTTGAGTCCCGGCTTGTGCGCGTAGACGTCGGCCCTGCCGAACAGCAGCAGGGCGACCTTGAAGCCGACGCTGCCGGAGGGCACGAGCTCTGCATCACCGAGGTCCGCCGCGAACCGACGGATCCAGTCGGGCGTGTGGCTCCGACTGACCGCCAGGCGCAACCTGCCACCTTCGCCCGGATCGCCGGTCAGAGCGAGCGGCCAGTCGCCCGAGCGCCCCTGCACGACGACGCGTTCTCGGCCGGGCACGCAGATCGCGCCGACGACGCGATCGATCGCCGGCAGCGCGACGGCGCCGAGCACCGGCCGGCAGTCGCGAACCAGCCCGACGTGCACGGCCCAGTCGTGGCGCCCGCTGCGGTATTCCTTCGTGCCGTCGAGCGGATCGAGGATCCAGGTCCACGGTGCCGGCGTGCGCGGCGCCGCGTCCACCGCCTCTTCGGAGCGAACGCCGTCCTGCGGGAACGCGCCGAGCAGAGAACCCTGGAGGAACGCATCGGCCGCGTGGTCGGCGACGTCGCCGAGCACCTGCTCGTCAGCCCAGCGGCCGCCCGTGCGCAGGGCCAGCAGGCGCTGCCCGGCCTGCGCGGCGATCGTCATGGCGAAGTCCAGGCGGGCCGGCAGCTCGGCGACGGGCAACGGTACGGTCATCGTGCCGGCGATGCTACGCAAAGCACCTGCCGCCGCCATCGCCGCGGCCGCGCCAGCTACAGGATGTCGAGGATGCCCGACACGCCGTCGGTCAGCGTCGCCGTCGCCGCGCGGTAGTTCGTCTGCGTCGCGTAGGCCGCGTTCCACGGCAGCTCGTCCTTGTCACCGACGCCGCCGAGCGCGACCGCCGCGAACGCCCTGGTCAGCGGCGTGAGGCGGGCGTCCCCCAGCATCCGCAGCAGCGTCGGCAGGCTGCGCCGATCGCCGATCTGGCCGAGGGCCAGCGCAATCGCCGACAGCCGCGCGAGGCTCGGCTCGGACTCCTCGAGCTGCCGGCAGAGCCCGTCGGCGACCGAGCTGTCGCCGAGCAGGCCGAGCGCGCGGGTTGCCTGCAGCATCACCTGGGGCCGCCGCGTCGCTGTGGCGAGCAGACCGCGCACCTCACCGGTGGCGCGCGGATCGCGCATGATGCCGAGTGCCAGCGCCAGGTAGCCGGCGAGGTCGTCGCGCTGGGCGTCGCGGATCAGGGCGCCGCGTAGCGCGTCCGCCGCCCCGAGATCCTGGCAGAGGCCGAGGGCGATCGCCAGGGCGCCGCGCGCCGCCGGGTTGCGCGCCTCGGCGAAGGCCCGACGCAAAGTGCGCGCAACCTCGCCATCGACCGCCGCGTCCCGGCCCGCGCCCAGATCGCGGGCCACGAGCACGCCAAGGGCGACCGCACACCACGGTTGCTCGATCGCCCGGCTGGCGTTCGCGAACTCCTCGAGCAGCGCCGCCTGGGCCTGCGCCCCGCCGAGCCGGCCGAGGCTCAGCAGCGCGAACGAGCGCGTCTGCAGGTCGCGGTGCTCGCGGTAGATCCGCACCAGCAACCGGCCGATCGCTTCGCCGGCGTCGCCGGCCGTCTGCCACGGCAGCGCCAGGCCACCGAGCGCGATCGCGCAGGATTGCGCGACGTGCGGATTGACCTTGTGGCCGCCGGTCGGCTGGTGGTCGGTGTCGAGCTCGGCGACGAGGTGCGCGGCGAAGCGTTCGCGCAAGGCGGCGGCGCGCGGATCGTCGCGCCGCAGCAGCCGCTGCAGGGCCGTCGGCACGTGGGCCTGCAGCAACTGCTCGCCTGCGCCGAGGTCGAGGTCGTAGTAGTCCAGCAGCGCCGCGACCACGCCATCGCGCAGGCTCTGGGCGCCCGCCCCATCCCAGGCGGGCGGAAACAGCGACAGCGCCTCGATCGCCGCAACGCGCAGGTCGCGACTGGTCGCCGGTGCCGCGAGCACCGTGCTGCACGCGGCGACCAGGCGGTGCGCCACCCGCAGGTCGCGCCCGCGCGCCAGCAGCAGCCCGCAGCCGAACGCGGCGAAGGCGCGTGTGCGCTCGTTGACGGCCGTGTCGCCGGATGCCTTGCGACCGGCGGGGGTATCCAGCACGAGGTCGACCAGCAGACCGACGTCGTCCTCGGCTGCCTGCCCGGCGATGCCGATCGCGAGCGCGGCGGTCTCGCGCAACTCCTGGTCGCCGCTCGGCAGGAAGCGGACGAACTGGTCGTGCAACCGCCAGGTCCCGCCGTCGCGGCCGATCTTGGCCAGCGCGACGAGGCACGACGAGATCGTGTCGCGGTCGCTGGCGCGCTGCAGCGTCCCGGCCAGGGTCTCGACGACCAGCGCGAGGTCGGGGTCGCTCGGTCGTTCGACCTGGCGGCGCTGCCGCGCCTCGTGCCCCGGATCCAGCATCACATCGTCGATGCTGCCCGGCGCGCTGGCGCCATAGACCGCTTCGCGCAGCCGCAGGTAGGGGTCCTTGCCGAACTCCCACCAGAACTCCCAACGCGTCGGATCGTCGTCGAGCGTGAGCCCGCGCGGCGTCGCCACACGAGCGCCCACCGGCGCGCTCGGCACGCTGGTGCCCGTGAGGGCCGCGCCACTCCCGGTGGCCCCGGATGCCCCCGCGCCTCCGCCAGCGCCCCCGCCGCCCGGCACCGCGCCGGCCGAACCGCCCGACGAGCCCGAGCTGGCCGGGGACGGCGGCGCGACGTTGCCGGGACCGCGGTACTGGCCGCCGTGGGCCGACAGCGGAGCGGCGCCGAGGGCGACCAGCAAACAGGCGAGACCCAGCCCGCACTTCCCACCACCGCCACGACCGGGCACGCCGCGTTCGCCGCCCTGCGGCGTCGGGCAAGCGCCTGCGGCGCTCGCGCGCTGCGCGCGCTCCCTGCCAGCGTGCTCGGCGGGGCCACGGCCCCGCCTCCGCTCGCTTCGGTCGCCCTCTTTGCCGGACGACGAACTCGACGCACCCGGGCGCGGCGGTTGGTGAGAAGTTCGGGCTAGGGGACGGTTGGCATTCATGGGCGGCTCCGGGTGACGAACCATGCCCGATAGCAACCGGCGTTCCCACGCCGGAATCCCCACCGAGCGCGCAAGTCGGCCCATCGGGACAGGGGCGCGCGTTTCGCTGGCGAAACGCCATCCGACCGGGCCGATTGCACCGCCCACCTACGTGCCCTGGCCCCTGGCGACTGCGCGGCAAGGCCCGGACGATCGTGGATGCGCCCATGTCCGTCCTCGGCATCCTGTCCGCGGCCCGCGACCTCGGCCGCCTCCACGAGATCGCGTCGGTGCTGATCCGACACGGTCTGGGCAACCTCGTGCGCGCCAGCGGCCTGGGCAGCCTGCTCGAGAAGGCGGGCCGCGTGCTGCACTGGTCGGCGCCGCAGCGGCTGGGCCAGCACAGCCTCGCGGAGCACACGCGGCTGGCGCTCGAAGAGCTCGGGCCGACGTTCGTCAAGTTCGGCCAACTGCTGGCCACCCGCGCCGATCTGCTGCCCGACGACTGGCTGCGCGAACTCGCCAGGCTGCAGGAACACGTCGCGCCGGTCGCCTGGCCGGACCTCGCCGCCCAGCTCACCGACGATCTCGGCGCCCCGCCCACGGCCGTCTGGCCGCACGTCGAGGCGACACCGCTGGCCGCCGGCTCGATCGCCCAGGTCCACCGCGCCACCCTGGCCGATGGCCGCGCCGTGGTGCTGAAGATCCGCCGTCCCGGTATCCGCGCGGTCGTCGAGGCCGACCTGCGGCTGCTCGGCCACCTCGCCGCGGTCGCCGAGTCGGAGATGCCCGAGCTGCGGCCGTATCGGCCGCGCAAGCTCGTCCGCGCTTTCGCCCGCAGCCTGCGCGACGAACTCGATCTCGCGGTCGAGGCTCGCAACACCGAGCAGTTGGCGCAGCAGCTCGCCGCCCGCACCGACCTGGTGCTGCCCGGGGTCCACGACGAGTGGACGGGCGAACGGCTGCTGGTCCTCGACTACCTGCCCGGCGTATCGGTCGCCCGCTGGCTGGCCGACCCGGCCGCGGCGGCCGTCGACGGGCCGGCGCTGGCGCGAAGTGGCGCCGACGCGCTGCTGGCGATGATCTTCGTCGACGGCTTCTTCCACGCCGACCCGCACCCCGGCAACCTGCTGCTGCTGCCGGACGGCCGCCTCGGGCTGATCGACTGCGGCATGGTCGGACGGCTGTCCGAGGCGCGGCGCGGCGAATTCGTCGGCCTGCTGGCCGGCGCGCTGCGGCACGACGAACGGGCCGTCGTCGACATCCTGGCCGGCTGGACCAGCGACGACGATGGCCTCGACCTCGAGCAGCTCGCGGCCGACACCCGGGCCTTGATCGACCGCTACCACGGCCTGCCCCTCGAACGCCTCGACATGACCGCGCTGCTCGGCGACGTGCTGGAGCTGGTGCGCGACAACGGCCTGTTCCTGCCGGCCGACGTCGCGAGCCTGCTGCGGGTGCTGCTGCTGCTCGACGGCATCGGCCGGGCACTCGATCCGGCGTTCGACCTGACGGCACAGCTGCAGCCGTTCGTCGTGCGACTCGTCCGGCGCCGCGCGTCGTGGCGGCGCGCACTGGCCGGCAGCCTGCGCGACGTCGGCGCCTTGCTCGGCGATGCCCCCCGCGACCTACGCGAGATCCTGGCGAAGGCGCGCCGCGGCCGGTTCCGGCTCGACCTCGACCTGCGCCGGCTCGACGACTTCGGCGTGCGCATCGACCGCAGCGCCAACCGCGTCACGATGGGCCTGGTCACCGCGGCGCTGATCGTCGGCACGGCGATCGCGCTGACCGTCGATGGCGGCCCCCGCCTGCTCGGCATGCCGGCGTTCGCGTTGCTGGGCTTTCTCAGCTCGGCGCTGCTGGGCTGTGCGGTCCTGCTGGCGATCTGGCGCAGCGCCCGCCACTGAGAGGCCGAGAGAAACACCATGACACGGCCTCTCAGGATGCCAATTGGCGGCCGCCTACGCGGCCGCGCAGAGCCTTCGAGAGGATTCTCTCTCAGGCTCTGACCCGCGCCGCGCGCGCCGGCAGCCACGCTGGACACGGGTCGACCGCAGCCTACTGTCGACGACATGAACTGGAGCCTGTTCGCCACGGTGTTTGGCAGCGTGTTCGTCGCGGAACTCGGCGACAAGACCCAGCTCGCGACGATGCTGTTCGCGAGCAAGAGCGAGGTCTCGCGCTGGCAGGTATTCGTCGCCGCCGCCGCGGCGCTGGTCGTGTCGACGGCGCTGGGCGTGTTCGTCGGCCAGTTCGTCGGCGCCCATGTCAGCGAACGGGCGCTGCGCTGGGTCGCCGGCAGCGGCTTCGTCGCGATCGGCCTCTGGACGCTGTTGCGGGCCTGAGCCAGGGTGGCCCGGCCCGATTTCTCACCACCACCACGACCGGCCGCGGCGGTTGGTGAGCAGTGCGGCTAGCGGGAGAACCCTAGGGGGTTGACCCGACGAGCCGCGTCCGCCGCGGGCCGATAGGTGGGAATGCACCGACGGGACCCGCGACCATGACCCAAGCGAACGACTGGCGGCCCGGCTCGCCAAGCGCCGTCCAGGACAGCCTGCTGTCCCTGATCCTCGACGTCATTCCGTACGTCGTGTTCTGGAAGGACCGGCAGTCGGTCTACCTCGGCTGCAACCGCAACTTCACGCTGCTCGCGGGCCTCGCGTCACCGGCCGACATCGTCGGCAAGAACGACTACGACATGCCTTGGGCAAAGGCCGAGTCCGACGCCTACCGCGCCGACGACGCGCTGGTGATGAGCACCGGCAGGCCGAAGCTCCACATCATCGAGACGCAGCGCAACGTCGCGGGCAAGCACACATGGCTCGACACCAGCAAGGTGCCGCTGCGCGACGCCGGCGGCGAGGTCATCGGCGTGCTCGGCATCTACGCCGACATCACCGAGCTCAAGGGCGCCGAGGCCGATCTGCAGCGGACCCGCCAGCATCTCGAGGACGCGATCGAGGCGATCGATGCGGGCCTCGTCATGTACGACGCCGACGAGCGCCTGATCTTCTGCAACGGCACCTACCGCAGCATCTACAGCGAGGGCGGGGACCTCCTGGTACCCGGCGCGAAGTACGACGAGATCCTGTTCGGCTACCTCCAGCGGCGGCCCGACCTGCTGGGCGACCAGACCGCCGAGCAATGGGTCGCCGAGCGCCTCGCCCACCATCGCCGCTGCGAACGCTGGGAGCAGGTGCTCGGCCCGCGCACGATCCAGGTCACCGACCGCCGCACGCGCGATGGCGGCATCGTCAGCCTGCGCACCGACATCACGTTCGAGAAGCAACGCGAGGGCGAGCTGCGGCGGGCGAAGGAGGCAGCGGTCGCGGCGAACCGCGCGAAGACCAACTTCCTGGCCAACCTCAGCCACGAGATCCGGACCCCGATGTCGGCGATCATCGGCTTCACCGAGGTCCTGATGAACGAGAAGCCGCGCGATGACCAGGTCACGGCGATCGAGACCATCCAGCGCAACGCCGGCCACCTGCTCGACCTGATCGAGGACATCCTCGACCTGTCGAAGATCGAGGCCGGCAAGCTGCGCGTCGACGTCGAGCCGGTCCAGCTCGTGCCGCTGGTCGAGGAGGTCGCGGTGTCGCTGGGCGAGCGGGCGCGCAGCAAGGGGCTGCGGCTCGAGGTGCACTGGGGCGAACGCATCCCGCGAGCGATCCAAACTGACAGGGTTCGCCTGCGGCAGATCCTCGTCAACCTGCTCGGCACCGCGATCAAGTTCACTCCCACCGGCCACGTCCGCATGACGGTCACCGAGACGAGCGAGGCGCCGGCGATGCTGCAGGTCGCGATCGACGACACCGGCATCGGCATCGACCCGGCCCACATCGACCGCGTGTTCGAACCGTTCGAGCAGGCCGACGCATCGACGACGCGTCGCTTCGGCGGCGCCGGGCTCGGCCTCGCGATCTCGCGCCAGCTGGCGCGCCTGCTCGGCGGCGACCTGACCGCGAGTTCGCAACCGGGCGTCGGCAGTTCGTTCCGGCTCGTGCATCCGATCCCGCGCGACGTCGAACACATCGCCGGCGGCGTGCGCGCACGCGTGGCGAAGCAGGTTGGCGAAGCCGCGCCGCTGCCTTCGCTGGCCGGCTGCAACGTGCTGATGGTCGAAGACGGCGCCGACAACCGGCGGCTGTTCGCGCAGTTCCTGACCGCCGTCGGCGCCACGGTCGTCCACGCCAACGACGGCATCGAAGGACTCGAACGCATGGCCGAGGCTGGCCGGTCCGGCCCACCCTTCGACCTCGTGCTGATGGACATGCAGATGCCGCGCCTCGACGGCTACGAGGCGACGCGCCAGCTGCGCTCCTCCGGGCAACGCCTGCCGATCATCGCCCTGACCGCCCACGCGATGGCCGGCGATCGCCAGCGCTGCCTCGATGCCGGCTGCGACGACTACCTGACGAAGCCCGTCCGCCGCCGCAACCTGATCGAGAACGTCGCCAGCTGGCTCGCCATCGCCCGCCAGCGGATCAACCCC
>CAYMRG010000103.1:0-12032 GCA_964392555.1 uncultured candidatus Brocadiaceae bacterium | reverse complement strand
GGCGCCGCTGCCGGCGACGCCACCGCGCGCGCCGCGCCGGGCGACCGGGCGCCGGTCGAAGGTCTGGCAGTTCGTCGTGCCGCTGGCGCTGCTGACGGTCGGCGGCGTCACGGCCGCGTGCCTGCAGTTCCAGCACCAGAACGTCGTCATCTCCGGCTTCGCCGGCGCGGTGACGCTGGTGCTCGCCGCGTTCGCCTGGATCTTCCTGCGGTAGCGGCTGGCGTCGCCGTCGGCTTGCGCGACGGTGGGCGCCACCTATCGTCCCGCAGGTGCCGACCTACCTGCTGACGATCGCCTACGAGGGCACGCACTTCCACGGCTGGCAGCGGCAGGCCGGCCAACGCACGGTCCAGGCGGATCTCGAAGCCGCGTTCGCCGCGGTCGGGCGCCCCGGCGTGCACGTCGAGGGCGCCGGTCGCACCGATGCGGGCGTCCACGCGATCGGGCAGAGCGCCCACGTCGTGCTCGACACGCCGTTCGCCGAGCGCAACCTGCAGCTGGCATTGAACGCGAACCTCGCCGAGGACGTCGCCGTGCAACGGGTGCGACTGGCGCCGGACGGCTTCCACGCGCGCTTCCATGCTCGCGGCAAGCGCTACGTCTACCGCTGCGTCGTCACCGGCGATCGACCGCCGGTCGGCCGCCCGCTGTTCCACTGGGTCCGTCGCCCGGTCGACCTCGCGGCGATGCGGGCGGCCGTGCGCTGCCTGGTCGGGCGGCACGACTTCGCGTCGTTCGCGACCAACCCCGGCTACTCGCGCAAGCGCGGCACCGTGCGCACGCTGCAGCGCGTGCACCTGCTGCGGCGGCCGAACGGGTTCGCGCTGGCCGTGCAGGGGGACGGGTTCCTCTACAACATGGTCCGTGCCATCGTCGGTTCGCTGCTCGAGGTCGGCTTCGGCAACCGCTCGCCCGGATGGCTGGCCGAAGTGCTGGCGGCGCGCGATCGCCGCTGCGCGGCGGCGACGGCCCCGGCCGCGGGGCTCTACCTGGCCAGCGTCCAATACGCACACGATCTGTCGCCGGCGGGGCGCGAGCCCGGCGTGGACGACGGGGAGGACTGACACGCTCGCTGGGTGCGAATAGTCTGAGGCCTCCGCCGTTGCCCGCGCCTGCGCCGTCAGGACCAGGTGCCGCGGCGCGCTCCAGCCATGACCATTCGCCTCCCGTCGTCGTTCGTCCTCGCTGCCGCCGCAGCCGTCGCCGCGCCCGCCTTCCTGACTGCCCAGAGCACGGCGGCCGCAGCAGCCGCGCGGCCGCTGGCTGCCCTGCTGCCGGCCGGCAGCACCTACGCGGTGCTGGAGTTCGCCGGCGTCGCCGCCTGCCGCAGCGCAGCCCGCGAGCTGCCGCTCGCCGCCATCGCCTCGCACTTCCTCGCGGCGGTGCCCGAGGCGGCGCGGCGCGAGCATCTGGATGACGAGATCGAGCGGCTCGGGCGTCGCGCCGAGCAGGGCCTGCAGCGGATGGGAATCGATGCGGGCGACCTGCATCAGCTCCTGGCGCGGCCGATGGCGTTGGCCGTGGGCCGCCTGACGCTGAACGGGCTCGGTCCGTCGCTGGCGCTGGTCGTCGACGAAGGCGACGCCGCACCGGCGATCGATCGCCTGTGCGACGCGCTGCAGACGCAGCTGACCCGGCGCCACGACGTCGCCGGCGAGGACGTCGACGTCGCCGGCGTCGCGGCCCATCTGCTGCACATCGACCGTGGACCCCAGCTGCTGACCGCGCGGGTCGGTGGCTGCTTCGTGCTGACCAACAGCCGCGGCTACCTCGGCGAGATCGCCGCGGTCGCCGGCGGTCGCCAGCCGAGCCTGGCTACGGCGACGGCCTACGGCAACGCCGCGGCCGGCCTGCCGTCGCGGCCGCTGGCGAGCCTGTTCGTCGATCCGTCGCCGCTGACCGCGGCCCTGCGGCCGCTGCTGCCGTACGAAGCCGGCGCGATCGGCGAGGCGCTCGGCGTCGACGATCTGCGCGGCTTGTTCGCGGCCTGCGGTGCGGGTGCCGACGGTGATCACGAGGTCGCGGAGCTGTCCCTGACCGGCGATCGCACCGGCTTGGTCAAGGCGCTGTTCGCCAAGCCCGTCGCGTTCGACTTCGCCGCTCGCTGCCCAGCGGACACGATCGCCTTCGGCGCCTTCGGCTGCGATTTCGACGCCGCGGCGACCGCGGTCGAGCGGGTGCTGGCGCAGGTGCCGGACGGGTTCGGCGAACGGGCGCGGCGCGGCTTCGCCGAAGGCTGGCGGCACGTGCTGCGGCAGCTCGAGGCCTCGCCGCACGACGCCGCCGAACTGCATGCGGCGCTCGGTGGCCAGGTGTCGTTCGCACTCGGTTTCGGCGACGGTCCGATGCCCAAGCCGGAGCTGATGGTGCACGTCGCGGTGCGGGATGCGGCGAGCGCGGCGCAGATCCTGTCGCACGTCGAGGAACTCGGCCGCAGCGAGGGCGCCAATTGGGGGACGCGTCAGGTCGGCGACGCCACGATCCGCTACGCGAAGCTCGATCGCGGCCAGGCGATCGTCACGCCGTGCTACGTCCAGGTCCCGGGCGGCGTGGTGCTCGCCAGCAACGTCGCCGCGCTGGTGACGATGCTCGGCCAGGACCGCGAGCCGGCCGGCAGCCTGGCGGCGCAGGACGACTTCCGCGCCGCGGTGGCGATGGCGCAGGGCAGCGTCGGCTTCGTCCACGCGCGCTGGTTCCGCGCCGTCGAACGCAGCCGCCAGCTGCTCGAAACCCAGCTCTACAACCTCGTCGACTCCCACGCCGACGAACTCGGCTTCGACCGCGATGCGCTGCCGGACGTCGAGACGCTGGCCAAGGCGGTGGGGTCGAGCACCTCGGTGCTGCGCGTCGACGACGCGGGGATCCGGTTCGTGCAGCACGGGCCGGTCGGTCTCGGCGCGCTGGTCGCCGGCGGCGGCCTGTTCCTCGACGAGTTGCTGCGGCGCTCGGCCGCGCGCATTTACTGAGCAGGCTCGCCCGCAGGGCGACCCTGCTCAGTGCGCTAGGACGCCGCAACGCGGGTTCCTTCAACCCGCGAATGACGCATCCGGCCCCGCTGCGTCGTCGCCGTGGGGCAGGCTCGCCCGCAGGGCGACCCTGCTCCGTGTTCGCCAGGGCGCCGCAACGCGGATTCCTTCAACCGCGGCGGCCCGGCGGCTACTGGCGGCTGGCGGCGAGCTGGCGCGCCGGCGCGGTGCCCTGCAGCAGGCCACCGACCTCGGTCATCTGGCGCGCGAGCCGCGCCAGGACGTCCTCGAAGCTGACGATGCCGGCGAGGCGCCCGGTGCGATCGACGATCGGCAGCCGGCGGACACGGTCCATGTGCATCGTGTTGAGCGCGGCTTCGATCGTCGCGTGTTCGCCGATCGTCACGACGTGCATGCTGGCGACGTCGGCGACCCGCGTCTCGTTCGGATCGAGTCCGGCCGCCATGCCGCGGACCGCGAGGTCGCGGTCGGTGATGATGCCGACCGGGCGCTGGTCGTCATCGACGACCACCAGCGTGCCGACGCAGCGGCTGGCCATGCGCTTGGCGCAGGTCAGCAGGGTCTCGTCGATGCGGGCGGTGTCGACCGCACGCTGGCAGATCGAGGCGATGCTCATGCCGGAATCGTCTTGATCCGCGGTGCAGATGCGACAGGAATTCGTGCGGATGCCGGCGGGCGACCCGGCGCGCGATCAGAGTTCGCACCAGGCGATCTTCAGCGGCGGCCGGCCGTCGAACGACGGGAAATCGTCCTCGATCGGAACCGGCTCGAGCGAACGCAGCGGGCGGCCGGCCTTGGCCGCGCAGCGGCGCAGCACGTCGTGCCATTCGCCCTCGGTGACGCTCGGCACGTGGTTGGTCGCGAGCACGGCGCCGCGGTCGCCGAGCGCGAGCAGGCACGGCTTGAACAGCGACGGGTAGTCGCGCACGACGTCGATGGTGCCGAACGGGCCTTTGGCGAAGCGCGGCGGGTCGAGCGCGATCAGATCGAACGGCTGGCGCTTGACCCGTACGAACGGCACGTGCTTGCCACGGCGCTGGACCGGCAGCCCGGCGAGCTGGCGCAGCACCGGGATGCAGTCGGCGTGCAGCACCGCGAAGCGCCCCGCCGCCACGGCGTTGGCCGCGGCGTTGCGTTCGCCGACCGCGAGCGCACTCTGCGCGAAATCGACGTTGAGGACGTGTTCGGCACCCGCGACCGCGGCAGCGACGCCGACGCCGCAGGTGTAGGCGAACAGGTTCAGCACGCGCTTGCCGGCGGCCCGCGCCGCGATCGCCCGGCGGCCGGCGCGCAGGTCGAGGAACAGCCACGGGTCCTGGCCGCGGTGGCGCGCGCGGATCGCGAACCGGACGCCGCGTTCGCGGCAGACGTGGTCGCCGTCGCCGTCGGCGTCGCAACCGGGCGCCGCGGCCGCGGGCCCCGGTGCGCCGTCGCCGCGGTGGTTGGCGACGATCGGAAGGTCGAGGCCGAGCTGCTCGACGACGACCGCGCGCAGCGGCGCGAGGTCGTTCGCCGCCAACGCCTCGCGGAAGGTCTGCACGAGCAGCAGCGAACCGTAGCGGTCGACGGTGACGCCGGGAGCGCCTTCCGCGATGCCGTGCAGCAGCCGGTAGGCATCGGTGCCCTCGGCGTGCAGTCGGGCCAGCAGGTCACCGCGTCGGGCGATCGCGCGCTGCAGGATCTCGGCCAGCGTCATTCTCGCCGCATCCTGGCCGGGCATCGGCGGCGGCGCCAGAGGTCTTGCGCTTTCGCGCCGCGCGCGTAAGCCGGTGGCCATGGCTTCCGGCAAGGAACTCGAGGCGCTGCGCAGGCGGCTGCGCGCGCGGTTGCGCGACGACGGCGGTGAGGTCGGCGTCGCCAGCGACGAACTCCGCGTGCTGCTCGACGCCGTCGGGCAGCTGCAGCAGGGCAACGATCGCCTGCGTCGTCAGAACCGGCGCGTGCGGCTGCGGCTGCAGCGCGCCGGTCTGGCCGAGGACGGCGGCGACGACGGCGACGGCGACGGCGCGGACGATCGCGGCGGGGAACCGTTGTGAGCCGTGTCCTGCTGATCCACTGGCACGACGCCGAGGCCGCCGAACGTGCGGCTCGGCTCACCGCGATGGGGCACGCGGTCGACGTCCACTGGCAGAAAGACGCCGGTGGCGAACTGACGCGGGCGTTGGCCGCCGGTCCGCCCGATGCGGTCGTCATCGACCTGGCGCGGTTGCCTTCGCACGGCCGCGCGATCGCGACCTGGCTGCGGCAACGCAAGGCACTGCGCAGCGTGCCGCTGGTGTTCGTGCCCGGTGACACGTCGAAGACCGAACGACTGCGCGCCGCGTTTCCCGATGCGACCTACGCGCCGTGGTCGCGGCTGGGCGCGGCGCTCCGACGCGCGCTCGCGACGCCGGTGGTCGCGCCGGTGGTGCCGGCCGCACCCGACTACTCGGGCACGCCGTTGCCGAAGAAGCTCGGCATCGCGGGCGGCACACGCGTCGGGCTGGTGCGCGCGCCGCGCGAGTTCGCGGCGACGCTCGGCGAACTCCCCGCGGGTGCGACGACGACCGCGCGGCTGGCCGGCGAACTCGGCGTGGTCGTCGTGTTCTGCCGCGCGCTGACCGAACTGCGCGCCGATTGGCCGAAGGCCGCGGCGTGCCTGGCCGAGCGCGGCAGCCTGTGGATCGCCTGGCCCAAGCGGGCTTCCGGCGTCGCCACCGACCTGACCGATGCCATCGTCCGCGCGTTCGTGCTCGACCGCCCGGACGGCTTCGTCGACACCAAGGTCTGCGCGATCGACCGGGTCTGGTCGGGGCTGCGCTTCTCGCGGCGCCGCGCTTGATCGCGGCCGCGGCGGCTGCGGGCCTCGCGGTTTGCGGGGCAGGGGCGGTTGCCGTATCCTGAGGCGCCGTCGGCGTCCGCCGACGAAGTTCGGAGGTTGCCGTGAACTCGCCGTTGTTCGCCGCCTTGCGGTGGCTGTCGTCGCTGGTCCTGTTCGTGCTCGTTGCGCCGCTTGCGGCACAGGATGCGCCCAAGCCCACCGAACTCCGCTACCCGATCCCCGAGAAGATGGAGCGCGCGACCAAGGCCGATGCCGCGGGCATGCTGCAGTGGGTCGAGTGGGAGAAGCCGAAGTGTCCGACCTGCAAGGGCACCGGCAAGACCGTCTGCTCGTTCTGCTACCGGTTCCTCGATGACGTCAAGACCTGCATCGAGTGCAAGCGGACCAAGGAGCGTGAGGCGGTCTGCCGCGTCTGCGCCGGTGCCGGCACCATCCCCGATCCGCTCGAGAAGGCGCTGTGTCCGGGTTGCCTCGGTGCGGGCTTCCAGCCGTGCCTGGTCTGCGGCGGCCCCGGCATCCAGAAGATCACCGGCGGTGGCGACAAGCCGACCGCCTGCGTGGCGTGCCGTGGCACCGGCGGGTTCAAGTGCGCCGTCTGCAACGGCGAGCGACTGGTCGAGGTCGCGGCGGTGAAGCCGAACCTCGCCGACGGCAAGGTCGCGGACCTGAAGAAGGCGATCGCCGCGGCCGAGCAGGTGCTGGCCGCGCTCGACACGTTCGCGCCGACCGGCAACAACTCGCGCAAGGAGGTCAAGGAACTCGAGAGCGCGATCGCACCGGCCGCCGCCTGGTTCCCGCCGTTCAAGCGCATGCCCAAGGCGATCGAGGCCTTCATGGGCAAGCTCTACGCCGGCAACCAGTTCGTCGGCTACCAGGAGGTCCAGGCCAACGGCATGGGCCTGTGGAAGGCCAACAGCGTCTACTACCTGAAGCTGCAGAAGCGGATGCTGGAGCTGAGCCTGAAGCGCGCCGAGGCGAATGCGGCGACCGCCGAGGGCAGCAAGGGCAAGTAGCGCGATCGCGCTGCCGGCTGCGGGCGCGCTGCGCTAAGGTTGCTGCATGCGTCCGAGTCGTCTGCTGACCCCGCTGCTGTTCACCCTGGCCCTGCCCGCGCAGGGCATCGTCAATGCCTCGTTGTTGCACGCCCCGACCGATGATCCGGTCGGCGCCCGCAGCAGCGCCGCGGCCGCCGTCGCCGCGAAGGCGCGCGCCGCGGTCGTCCACGTGCTGGTCGAGGTCAGCGGTCCGCGCGGCAAGTTCCCGATCCAGCGCAGCAGCAGCGGCGTCGTCGTCGATGCCTCGGGCCTGATCCTGACCTGGGCGCACCTCGTCGCCGAAGCGCAGGGCGCGGGCGACAAGTCGCTGCTCGTGCAGCTCGACGATGCGGCGCAGACGCGGCTGCCGGCGAAGGTCGTGCGCAGCGACACCGCGACCGGGCTCACGCTGCTGCAGGTTGCGCCACCCGGCGGCCGGCTCGACGCCGTCGAACTCGGCGCCGACCACGCCGCACCCGGGGAGCCGGTGCTGGTGTTGGCGCGGCCCGAAGGCAAGGAGCTGCTCGCGTTCGGTGGTGTGGCGAGCACGGCGTTGGCCGACGTGACGCTCGGTGGGCGGACCCTCGCCGCGGCCGACGTGGTGATGACCGATGCGCGCCCCGACGAACGCTGCGATGGCGCGCCGGTGCTGGACCTGCACGGGCGCTTCGTCGGCCTGTGTGCGAGCGAGCACGTCCGCCGTGACGTCAGCGATCCGACGCTCGACGACCTGCGCCAGCCGAGCTTCACGGTGGTCGTGCCGTCCGGCACGGTGCGCGCGACGTTCGCCCGCGAGTTCGCGGCGGCCGCGGGGGCCAACCCGACGCTGCGCCGTGCGCCGGCCGCCGATCCGTTCGGTCCGACGGCGGCTGCCGTGCAGAGGATTGCGCCCTCGGTGGTCGGCGTGTGGGGTGGCGAGGGCGAATGGCCGACGCCGGTGTCGTCCGATCCGGGGGCCGCGCAGCGGCGCGCCGGCCTCGGCAGCGGCGTCGCGCTCGGCAACGGCCTGGTCGTCACCAACGCGCACCTGTGCAACAAGGGCCAGGCGCGGCTGCGGACGCGCGACGGCAAGACGTTCGCCGCGAAGGTCGTCAAGACGGACCTCGCCGGCAACCTCGCGCTGCTGCGCGCCAACCTCCCGGCCGGCGTCGAGCCGGCGGCGGCCGCCTGTGCGCCGGACGGTGACGTGCACGTCGGCGAGACGATGCTCGCCATCGGCTGCCCGTACGGCACCGGGGCGCTGGTCACCGGCGGTGTGATCTCGGCGGTCCGCGGCGATGAGGGCGGCCGCATCCAGGCCGATGCCAACCTCGGCGAGGCCAACGGCGGTGGCGCGGTCGTCGACGCCAGCGGTCGGCTGCTCGGCATCGTCGACGCGGGCATGGTCGATCCGCTCGAGATGGCGTTCCACATGCGCGGCGATCGCATCAGCGTCGAGACCAACCTGTCGACGTTCGTGTCGATCCGCCGTCTGCGCCGCGTGTTCGCCGACGAGCTCGGCGGGGCCGCCGCGCCCGTGCCGGCCACCGCGGAGCAGGCGCAGCTGCGGGCGACGCCGCTGGTCGCGATGGTCGAGAAGACGCACGCGGCGATGCTCAACATCTACGTCGGCCGCAACAAGGCGGTCGCCAGCGAGGACGATCCGTTCGCCGGTATCGGTGCGGCCGAGATGGCGCCGGAGAGCCTCGGGTCCGGTGTGATCATCGATCGTTCGGGGCTCGCGATCAGCAATTGGCACGTCGTCGATTCGGCGACCCACGCCGACGGCGCGATGCGGAGCGACTACGTCGTCCGCGCCGCGGTGTTCGGCGGCAAGGTCTACGACGTCAGGGTGCTGAGCATCTCGCGCGAGGACGATCTGTCGCTGTTGCAGCTCGTGCTGGCGCCCGGCGAAGAGGTCCAGGCCGTCGAACTGGGCTCGTCGGATGCGCTCGCGGTCGGCGAGGCGGTGGCGGCGATCGGCAACCCGCACGGCCGGTCCAACACCGTCACGTTCGGCGTCGTCACCACCAAGGAGCAGGGCATCAAGGTGCGCGGCCGTTGGCGCAAGCTCGAGCACCTGATCGAGACCGACGCGGCGATCAACGGCGGCAACAGCGGCGGTGCGCTGCTGGACATGAACGGTCGCCTGGTCGGCATCAACAGCGCCGGCGGCGGTACCTTCACCAACAAGGGCTACGCGATCGCGGTCGACCACGTGCGCAGCCAGGTGCTGGGCCTGTTGTTCGCTTCCTACAAGCTGCGCAGCCCCGAACTCGGTTTGCGCGCGATCGACGGCGACGGCGACGGCTCGGTCGTGGTCATGGACGTCGACCCGCGTGGCCCGGCGATGGCGGCGGGCGTGCAGTCCGGCGACCGGATCCGCGCGCTCGACGGCGTGGCGATCACCTGGAGTCCCGGGTTCGCGATGCAGCTGCTGCAGAAGCAGCCGGGCCAGGCCGTGCACCTCGACCTCGAGCGAAAGGGCCAGGCGCTGGCGAAGGACGTGACGCCGCTCGACGCGAGCGTCTGGGCCGTGATCCGCCAGTCGGGCCTGCAGTGCCGCACGTTCGGCTTCGGCGAGGATCCCGACGGCGTGCGCGAGGCGGCGATCGCCCTGCACCGTCAGTTCACCGGCGACGAGCGCGGCGAACCGACGACGATCCCCGAGTCGATCGTGCGCGTCGACGCGGTGGTGCCGGGCGCGCAGCCCGAAGGGGTCGACCTCGCCGCCGGTGACCTGATCCTGGCTGTGGAGTTCGTCGATGCCGAGGGCCAGAACCCCGTGTTGATGCGCATCGGCAGTGTCGTGGAGCTGCAGCGGCTGTTCAACGACCGCCTGCTGAACGACTACGAAGGTCAGGAGTTCCGTTGCTGGGTCGCGCGCGGCAAAGCCGTGCGGCGCGTCGCGATCACGGCCAAGCGCCTGTTCTGGTAGGGTCCCCGCGATGTGGCTGATCAGTGTCGCCGTAGCCTGTGTCGTGCTCGCCCACGGTGGCTACCTCGTCTCGCTGCTGCTTCGCCCGGCTCGCGTCGAGGCTGTGGAGCCGGGGCAGCCTTCGACGGGTCGCCGCATCGCGCTGCTGACGATCGGCCTGCTGCTGGTCGCGGCGCAGGTGGCCGCCGCGATCTTCGCAGCGGTCGCGGATCATGCCGAGACCACCTACCAGGTCGCATGGCTGATCGTCTTGCCGGGGGTGATCGCGGTGGCGGCGGTCGTGCAGCTGCTCGCGACGCTGGCGCTGCCCAGGGCGCAGCGCGGTCCCGGCATGAAGGTGGCGCTCGGCATCCTCGCGTTCATCGCGTTCGGCATCGGCGCCTGCTACGCGACGCTCTTGGGGTGACCTCGTGGGGAGCGCGCCCACCACGTGCCGCCCGCCAGGCCGCCGAGCAGCAGCGCGAGACCCTGGTGCCAGGACAGGCCGAGCGCGACCGGCGGGTTCAGGCGCAGGAATTCGAGCGCGAAGCGCACCGCGGCATAGCCCGTCAGATAGATCGCGAGGCGGCGGCCGGGCCACGCATCGCGCCGCGCGGCCCATGGCAACGTGAGCGCCGCGAGCCCGTGGAACCCCGCTTCGACGGCCTGCACCGGCCAGCGCGGCACGCCCGCCGCGTCGACGCAGCTCCACCAGGTGGCAGCGCATTCCCGCCCGGCGCAGCAGCCGGCGCTGAGGCAGCCGATTCGCCCGAAGCAGAGCGCGACCGCGAGCGGCAACGCGAACTCGTCGCCGGTCGGTTGCCGCACGCCGAGCGCGCGCTTGGCGATCTCGACGGCGAGCCAGCCACCTAGCAATCCGCCGAGCACGGTGCGGCCACCGAGCGGCAGGGCGTCGGCCGCGATCCCGGCCGGCGGCGGCGCGCTCCATCCGAGCAGGTCGGCCGGCAGCTGCAGGCCGTAGGCGCCGACGATCGCGCCGAGCAGCGCGGCCGTTTGCAGCGCGACGCGCCGGTCGCTCGGCAGCGGGGTGCGGCTGGGCTGCAGCCGCAGCGCCACCGCGGCGAGCGCGATGCCGAGTGCCACCCACAACGCGTAGCCGGTCACGACCCGGCGCGCGCGTCGAGCCGCGCTCGCAACGGCGTCAGCACGTCGCGCTCGAGTGCGTCGCGGTAGAACAGGTTGTAAGTGTCGAACGGGATCACGCGCCGTCCGTCCGGGTGGGCGATGTGCACGCAGCTCTTGCGCACCGAACGCAGGTCGAGGTCGTGGCGGTCGAGGAACTTCATGATCACGACGCGGAACACGTCCTGGTAGCGCAGTGGCGCCTGCGTCGCCAGCCGCACGCCCGGCAGGCAGCAAAGCAGCCTGCCGATCGCCGCGGCTGCGCCCTCGGGACCGTGCGCGGTGCTGAACGCCGTCACCATCGCCTTCTGCAGCGCGGGGTCGCGTTCGTAGGCGATCGTGTTGCGCGTGCCCTGCAGCAGCACCTCGGGCGGCACGAGCCCGGTCAGTGGCGTGATCGGCGAACGACCCTGCGGCCGCCGCAGCGCGTAGGCCATCGCCAGCGTGTCCGGATGGCACGGCACCGGGATCAGGTCGGCCGGCGTCAGGTGGGGGAACTGGGCGAGGATCGCGCTGCGCACCGCGGTCAGCGTCAGTCGGTGCGCGTCGAACGTGTAGCCGTCGTTGCGGCCGGCGTCCTGCACCGGTTGGAACGTCACGCCGCGGACGCAGCGGTGCTGCAGCGCGAACTCGAGGATCGCGCCGAGCTCGTCGTCGTTGCAGCCGCGCCGCACCGTGACCACCAGCGTCGTCGAGAGGTCGAGTGCGTCGAGCCGCGCCAGCGCCTGTTCGCGCACCCGGCGCAGGTCGGCGCCGCGCAGCGCGCGCAGCGGCGCCTCGCGCAGGCTGTCGAACTGCAGGTAGACCTCGAAGCCCGGCCCGTAGCCGGCGAGCCGATCGGCAAAGCCGTCCTCCTGTGCGATCCGGATGCCGTTGGTGTTCAGCATCCGGTGCCGGATCGGCCTGCGCCGCACCAGGTCCATCACCGCCCAGAACTCCGGGTGCAGCGTCGGCTCGCCGCCGCTGAGCTGGACGATGTCCGGCTCGACCTCGTTGCGGACGATGCAGTCGAGCATGCGCTCGATCGTCGGCAGGTCGCGGTGCGTGAGGCGTTCGGGCCCGCTCGCCGCGTAGCACGTCGGGCACCGCAGGTTGCAGTGGTCGGTGATCTCGAGCAGGCTCAGGCAACCGTGCTGCTCGTGCTCGGTGCA
>CAYMRG010000102.1:0-12070 GCA_964392555.1 uncultured candidatus Brocadiaceae bacterium | reverse complement strand
CGACGGACTGCAGCAGCGGCTCGTGCCGTTGCTGCGCGGCGGTGGTCAGGAGTTCGGCTTGCGTCCCGGCACCCAGAGCGCTGCCCTCGCCACCGCCAACGCACTCGCGATCGAACGCGCGCTGACCGAGCAGGCGCAGCGAGCAGACAACATGGCACGAGCTCGCGACGCGTTCCTCGCCGCGCTCGCGGCGGCTGCGGTGCCGCATCGCGTGCTGACGCCGCTGGCCGCAGCGCTGCCCAACACGGCGATGGTCGAATTCGGCGTCCTGGAGGGCAGAAACCTGCTGCCAGCGCTCGATCTCGCCGGCATCGAAGCATCGCACGGTTCCGCTTGTTCGTCCGGCGCACCGACGCCGCCGCGCATCCTGCGCTGGCTCGACCTCGACGATGCGAGGGCGCGCACGTGCGTGCGCTTCAGCTTCGCCCACGATGTCACGACGAGCGTCGCCGAGGAAGTCGCGCGACGTGTCGGCGACGTCGTCGCACGGAGCAAAAAAATCTGAGCGTGCCTCGCGACTCGCGATCACCGCTCCAAGTCGTTGCGATGCCCGAGACGTGCGACCACCTACTGCGAAGAGGGTGTGAACGGAGTGTGCATTCGTGAGGTCAAAGTTGAACACGCGGCCTTGCACTGTCCGCGGCCGCCGGTAAGAGAACACCCACGTCAGTCGCGACGCGGCGCGACCCGGTTGCCTCCCGGGACGACCTCGTCGAAGTCAGCCAACCTCACTCGCTTCTCGTCAGAGTCGCTTCTCGTAGTCGCCGAACGACCAGTGCAGCGGAAGAGTCTCTGTGGGTGACCAGCCACAGAGGTGCCTGAGCCTACCGAAGAACCGTCTGCGCCACCGGTCCGTACCCACCCAGCCACCCGACACAACCGTGAGCCTCACCATGGTGGAAGCCTCCGTTCCGGATCCGAAGTCGCCTTCGACCGACGAACTGTTGCGCGCCCTGCTCCTCAACCTCAGCGGCCAGGTCCGACGCGAACAGTTCGAGACCTGGTTCCGCTCGCTCAACATCGCCCGCATCGACGACCAGGAGGTCGAGCTGTCGGTGACCAGCCAGTTCGTCCGCGACTGGCTGAGCAAGAACTACATGGGCATCCTGCAGGCCAGCGTTGCCCACACGCTTGGTCCCGTTTCCCAGGGGCCGCGCCGGCTCGTGCTGACGCACCGCGACGAGGACGGCTGGGACAGCTTGCGGCTGATCCAGGCGTCGCCGATCGATGCCGAGCTGCAGCGCGTGGTGCAGCTGCGCAGCGCCGGTGCGGGCAGTTCGAGTGCACCGCTGCCGGCGACCCCCGCCGCCCCGACCGTCGGTACGCGGCGGCCCGGGACGCAGCTGAACCCGAACTACACGTTCGACAAGTTCGTCGTCGGCACGTGCAACCGCCTGGCCCACGCCTCGGCGCTGGCGATCGGCGAGAACCCTGGCTGCGCCTACAACCCGCTGTTCCTGCACGGCAACGTCGGGCTCGGCAAGTCGCACCTGCTGCAAGCCGTCTGCCACACGGTCGTGAAGCGCAACCCGCAGGCTCGCGTCGTCTACCTGAGCTGCGAGGACTTCACCAACGCCTTCATCCAGGCGATCCAGAGCGGCGAGATCGATGCGTTCCGCGCCTACTATCGCAACGCGGACATGCTCGTCATCGACGACGTGCAGTTCCTCGCCAACAAGGAGAAGACGCAGGACGAGTTCTTCCACACGTTCAACGCGCTCTACGACGCGCAGAAGCAGATCGTGTTGTCGTCGGACCGCCCGCCGATCGAGATCCCGACGATCGAGGAGCGCCTGGTGTCGCGCTTCAAGTGGGGCCTGGTCACCGAGGTCGAGGCGCCGTGCTTCGATACCCGCGCCGCGATCGTGCGGCGCAAGGCGATGGTCCGCGGCATCGAACTGCCGAACGACGTCGCCGAGTTCATCGCCCAGCGCGTCACGACCAACATCCGCGAGCTCGAGGGCGCGGTGCTGAAGATCATCGGCATGCACGCGATCACCGAGCAGCCGATCACGATGGCGCTCGCCGAGAGCTGCGTGCGCGACATGCCGATCCATCACGCGCAGGTCGGCTTCGACGACGTGATGCAGCTGATCACGACCGAGTTCGCGATCAGCGCGCGCGAACTGGTCGGCAAGGGTCGCACGCAGGCGGTCAGCTTCCCGCGGCAGATCGCGATGTTCCTGCTGCGCGAACACACCGAGAACTCGCTCGAGGACATCGGCCGCAACTTCGGCGGCCGCGACCACACGACGGTCATCTACGCCGTGCAGAAGATCAAGGAGCGGCGCGAGACCGACCGGATGTTCAAGGAGCTGCTGGACGGGCTCAGCAACCGCCTGCTGACGCGCAGCTTCCGCAGCGGCCAGTAGCCTGCACCAGTAGCCTGCAAACGCGGCTGGCGCGTTGGCTCTGGCTCGTCGGCTTTGTTCGTTGGCCGGGCGATCTTTTGACGCCTAGGCGCCGTCGATCGCGCGACGTAGCACCGACGGGGGCAGCGAGCGTCGCGAGACCTGTGCAGTTCCCGGGGGCGAGGCCTGGACCACCTGCGGATCGACGTGCAGGGTTCTCCGCAGCGATCGCGTCGCCGTCCCGACCGGGTCGACGCAGGCTGGAGAAGTGGACTCTGCGCGCACTTCTCCACGCGGGTTTTCCACGTCTGCGAAACGCCGACGAAGGCGCTTTCCTGCTGTGCTCGGCGGCGCCGGCGGCTAACCTATCCACACTCGTGACGGGACGGATGGCTGTGATGAGAGAGAAAATTCTCTCTAGCACAGACTCCCCGTGTCGCGCGCGAACCTCGAGCTGCACACCAAGACGATGAAGATCCTCTGTGATCGCGCGCTGCTGCAGGAAGCCGTGAACGTGGTCTCCTCGGTCGTGCCGGTGAAGACGACGAAGCCGATCCTGCAGAACCTGCGGGTGTCCGCCACCGGTGACGGCATCACGCTGTTCGCGACCGACCTCGAGATGGCGGCGCGCGTCCAGCTCGACGCCGTGAAGGTCCAGCGCAAGGGCACGGTGCTGCTGCCGGCCCGAGAGACCAGCGCCCTGCTGCGCGAGCTCAGCGAGCCGACGGTGACGCTGGAGAGCGCCGAACAACGCTGCCGCATCGAGAGCGGCGGCGGTTCGTTCGTGCTGCTCGGCGAGGATCCCGAGCAGTTCCCTGACGAGGCGCAGGTCAAGTCCGGTCGACACCTGGAGGTGCCCTCTGGACGCGTCCTGCGCATGATCCAGGAGACGATCTTCGCCGCCGCCCGCGAGGAGACCCGCTACGCGATCAACGGCGTGCTGCTCGACAGCGCAGCCGGCTGCCTGCGCTTCGTCGCGACCGACGGCCGCCGCCTGGCGATCAGCTACCAGAACACCGACAGCAAGACCGAGTTCAAGGTCGTCGTGCCGATGCGGGCGCTCAACACGCTGGCGCGCGCCCTGACCGAGGGCAGCAAGGAGCCGCTGCGGATCGAGGTCGGCGACAAGCAGGTGGTGTTCACGACCGGCAAGACGCAGCTCGTCAGCCAGCTGCTCGACACCCGCTTCCCCGACTACGAAGGCGTCCTGCCGAAAGCGGCCGACACGACGGTCGAGATCACCAAGCCGGTGCTGGAGTCGGCGCTGCGCCGCGCGGCGATCCTGGCGGCCACCGACCTGCGCATGGTCCGGTTCGAGGTCGGCGAGCAGCAGCTGCGGATGACCGCCGAGAGCTCGACCCGCGGCCGCGCCGACGTCGCGATCGACGCCGTGGTGCGCGGCGCCGGCGGCAGCATCAACTTCAACCCCGACTACATCCTCGAAGCGCTGCGCGTCTCCGAACTGGAGATGATCCGGCTCGACATGTCCGACGATTCGATGCCGGCGAAGTTCACGCTGGGCGAGTCGTTCACCTACGTGGTCATGCCCATCAGTGGGGCGTGACCGAACCGCGTCCGATCCGGCCACATTGGCCGTCCCCTGTGGCCGACCCGAGACCTGCCGCCGACTTCCTGCGTGAGATCCTGCGCCAGACCGGACGCAGCAAGTCGCGGAGCGCCTACAACGCGGCCCTCGACCAGATCCTCGTCGAGGCCCAGCGGCCGCACTGCCAGATCGTCGGTTGCCGCGCCGGCAAGCTCGTGATCGAAGTCGACTCCGCTCCTCTCTACGCCGAATTGTCGGGGTTCCGCCGCGACGAGATCCGGCAACGCATCAACCAACTCGTACCCGATCAACCCATCGCCCAGTTGACGTTCCGACTGGGAGGCACGGGACATGTCTGACCAGAAGCCAAACGAACCCCGCTACGACGCCAGCTCGATCAAGGTGCTCGAGGGCCTCGACGCCGTGCGCAAGCGCCCGGCGATGTACATCGGCGACACCGGCATGAAGGGGTTGCACCACCTCGTCTGGGAAGTCGTCGACAACTCGGTCGACGAGGCGCTCGCCGGCCGCGCCGATCGCATCGACGTGCGCGTCCACAAGGACGGCTCGCTGTCGGTGAAGGACAACGGCCGCGGCATCCCGGTCGACATGCACGAGAGCGGCATCCCCGCGCTCGAGGTGATCCTGACCAAGCTGCACTCGGGCGGCAAGTTCGACAAGGGCAGCTACAAGGTGTCCGGTGGCCTGCACGGCGTCGGCATCAGCTGCGTCAACGCGCTCGCCGACGTGTTCGACGTCGAGGTCTACCGCGACGGCAAGATCCATCGCCAGACCTACATGCGCGGCCAGAAGGCCAGCGAGCTCGCCGTGATCGGCAAGGCCGAGGGCACCGGCACGATGGTCCGGTTCAAGGCCGACCCGACGATCATGGAGGTCACCGAGTTCTCGTACGAGGTGCTGCGCAAGCGCCTGCGCGAACTCGCCTACCTGATGGGTTCGGCGCGGCTGCACATCACGCTGCACGACGAGCGCACCGACAAGAGCGAGGAATTCCTGTTCCCCGAGGGCCTGGTCGAGTTCGTCAAGGACCTCAACACCGGCAAGAACGCGCTGCACAAGGACGTCGTCTACATCCGTCGCGAGGTGCCGTCGCAGGAGGACCCGGAGAAGTCCTACGAGGTCGAGATCGCGCTGCAGTACAGCGACGCCTACCACGAGAACCTCTTCACGTTCGTCAACAACATCAACACGATCGAGGGCGGCACGCACCTCGTCGGCTTCCGCACCGCGCTGACGCGGGCGCTCAACAACTGGGCGCGGCAGGAGAAGGCGCTGAAGGAGAAGGATCCGGTGCCGAGCGGTGAGGACTTCAAGGAAGGCCTCGCGGCGGTGATCTCGGTCAAGGTTCCGGACCCGCAATTCGAGAGCCAGACCAAGATCAAGCTCGGCAACCGCGAGGTGCAGTCGGTGGTGGAGACCGTCGTCGGCGACGGCCTGCGCACCTACTTCGAGGAGACGCCGGCGACGGCGAAGATCATCTTCGGCAAGGCGCTCGACGCGCTGCGGGCGCGCGAAGCCGCGCGCAAGGCCCGCGACCTGGTGCGGCGCAAGTCCGCGCTCGAAGGTGGCGGTCTGCCGGCGAAGCTGGCCGATTGCCAGAAGGGGACGCCGCGCGACGAAGCCGAGCTGTTCCTGGTCGAAGGCGACTCGGCAGGCGGCACCGCCAAGCTGGGCCGCATGGGTCACCAGGCGATCCTGCCGCTGCGCGGCAAGATCCTCAACGTCGAGAAGGCGGCCGTCGACAGCATCCTCGACCACGAGGAGATCCAGACGATCGTCAGCGCGATCGGCACCGGCTTCCTGACCGACGAGTTCGAGCCGGAACGCCTGCGCTACAACAAGATCATCGTGATGACCGATGCCGACGTCGACGGCTCGCACATCCGGACTCTGCTGCTGACCTTGTTCTACCGCAAGATGCCGGAGCTGGTGATGCGCGGTCACGTCTACGTCGCGCAGCCGCCGCTCTACCGCATCAAGAAGGGCAAGACCGAGCGCTATGCGGTCACCGAGGACGATCGGCTCGAGATCATGGCCGAGCTCGGCCTCGGCCAGACGGCGCTCGAACACGCGAACGGCAAGAAGTGGCGCGGTCGCGAACTGCGCGACCTGATGGACGCGGTCACCAGGCTGCGTGCACTCGAGCGCCGCATGCCGTCGGAGGGCGTCGTGCCGTTCCTCGGCTACCTCGCCGCGGCGACGGTGCCCGGTCGCGAACTGCCCGCCAGCTACGTGGTCCGCAAGGACCAGGGTCACTTCGTCGACACCGAGGCGCAGCTCGCCGCCGAACTCGAACGGCTCGCGACCGAACTCGGTCGCGAGGCGATCGTCTACGAGGGTTCGGACTCGGGCTGCCGGCTCGAGGACGCGGACGTCCAGGCCTACCCGCTGCTGCTCGCGAGCGAGGTGCAGCCGCTGATGCGCCTGATCGACGCGGCCGGCGCGCCGCCGGACTGGGCGACCGTCAACGGTGCTTCGCCGTGGCACGCGCGCGCATCGGAGCACGGCGAGCCACAGCAGGCCAAGACGCTGTTCGAGGCGGTCGACCTGATCCAGAAGAGCTGCGAGAAGGACCTCGACATCCAGCGCTACAAGGGTCTCGGCGAGATGGAGGCCTACCAGCTGTTCGAATCGACGATGGATCCGGCGCGGCGCACGCTGCGGCGCGTCACCGTCAGCGACCTGGTCGAGGCCGACCGCATCCTGACGGTGCTGATGGGGCCCGAGGTCGAGCCGCGTCGGGATTTCATCGAGAAGCACGCGCTCGAAGCGACCAACATCGACATCTGACGCCGCCGGCCGTTCGCGATGCACCGCTTCCGCTACCTGATCGGCCTCGCGACCCTGGTTGCCGCGGTGGTCGGCGCGATCTGGATCGTGCGCCTGCTGAACGATCTCGACCGGCGCGACGGCATGCCGCTGACGGTCGAATTCCGCGAGGCGCGCGGCCTGCGCGCCGGCGCCGACGTGCGGTTCCGCGGCGTCACGGTCGGCAGCGTCCGTTCGGTCGGGATCAGCGGCGACGGCACCAAGGCGGTCGCGACGCTGCTGCTCGATGCCGAGGGCGCCGCGAACGCGAGCGTCGACAGCTCGTTCTGGGTCGTCACGCCGCGCTTCGGCGGGCTGACCGGCGGCGCCAGCGGTCTCGACACGCTGGTGCGCGACGCCTACGTCGCGTTCCAGACGCCGGCGGTGCACGGTTCGCCGCTGGTCGCCGGCAGCCTGCTCGCCGGCCGCGAACGGCCGCCGCAGTCGGAGGAGCCCGAAGCGCTCGACGACGTCGAACACGGCGACCTGCTGATGAGCCTGCTGGTGCCCGAGAACCACGGTCTGCGGCCGGGCTCGACGGTGGTGTTCCGCGGCACGACGACCGGCGACGTGCGCAGCATCGACCTCGCGCCCGACGGCTCGCACGTGGTCGTGCAGCTGCGGATCGCGCGACGCTACCGCCAGACGGTCACCGACCAGACGCAGTTCTGGGTGGCGCGCCCGTACGTCACCGGTGCGCTGTTCTCGGGCTTCACGGTCGCCGACATCAACGCGCTGCTGTCGCCGTACGTCAGCTACTACGGCGAGCCTGGCAAGGGCGTCGTCGTGCCGGACGGCTACCGGGCCGCCGCGCAGGCCGCGCGGCCGACGATCGAACCGTCGGCGGTGCCGAGCAAGGCGCTCGCGCCGGTGCGCAGCACGCCGATCGCGCCGAGCGACAGCCTGTCGCTGGTCCGCATCACCTACGCCGCCATCGAGCGCGACACGCTCAGCGCCGACGATCCGGTGAACCACCAGGGCAGCGGCGTCCTCTACCAGGATCGCACCGGACGCACGCTGGTCGTCACGGCGCGCAGCCTCGTCGACGGCAACTTCACCGAGGCCGACGCCTTCGGCACCGATCCGGACATCGCCAACGAGCAGATCAACGTCCTGCTGGCGAACGGCGACGTGCGCCGCTGCGGCCGCATCTGGGTCGATCCGGGCGGCGCCGATCTCGCGGTGCTGCTGATCGAGGACGTGCCGCCGAACCTGTCGGGTACGCCGGGCGCGCGCTTCAGCTTCGACGCCGCAGCCGCCACCGGGGCGACGATCGCCGTGCACGACGCGGCGGCCGACGGTTCGCCGGCGCCCGCGATCGAGTTCGCCGGCGCGAACGACCTGCTCGGCCAGCACCTCGGCGCGGCGTTGCTGGTCGGCGATCGCGTCGTCGGCGTGCTCGGCAGCAACGGTCTGCGCGGCACCGTGCCGACGGTGGTCGGCGTGCACAAGCTGCCGGTCGACCTGCGGCCGGAGTGAGCGCGTGGCCGCCGCCGTCGAGTTCCGCGGTTTCGCACTCGCGCACCGGCGGCCCGGCGGCGAGGACCTGCTGCTCGAAGGCGTCGACCTGACGCTCGAGGCCGGCCGCTTCTACCTGCTGGCCGGCAGCAGCGGCGGCGGCAAGTCATCGCTGCTGAACCTGCTCGCGGGGCTGATCGAGACGCGCGAACCGGCGCCGCGGCTCGGCGGCGAATTGCGGCTGTTCGGCAGTTCGCTGATCGCCGGGCGCCCGCCGGAACTGCGCGGGCGCGTCGCGGCGATCCTGCAGGACGAAGGTCTGATCGACGACCTGTCGCCGCGCGCCAACGTCGAACTCGCGCTGCGCGCCGCCGGCCGCTCGCGCAAGCTGGCACCGGGGCTGCTGGCGCAGGCGGGTCTCGTCGACCCGCCCGAACGGACAGCCCAGCTGTCGGGCGGCATGCGCAAGCGGCTCGCGGTCGCGCGCGCGCTCGCCGGCTCGCCCGATCTGCTGCTGTGCGACGAGCCGACGGCCGGGCTCGACGCCGAAGCGGCTCGCCACATCGCGAACCTGCTGCGCGCGGCGCACGACCAGGAGCCCGGACGCACGACGCTGGTGATCACGCACGATCTGGCGGCGTTCGCCGGCATCGCCGACGGCGTGCTCGTGCTCGACGCCGCGCGGCGCGCGCTGCGGCTCGAAGCCGGCGACTTCCAGCCGACGAACGGCGCGACCGCGCGCGCTCCCGGCCGCACCGAGGGCGCGCTGCCGGCGGTCCACGGCCTGCGCCGCGGCCTGTTGCAGGTCACCGCGCTCGCCGAGACCGTGGTCGAGTCGCTGCGCCGGCTGCCGCCGGTCGAGTTGGGCCAGGTCGCGCGCACGACCTTGCGGTTCGCGACCGAACCAGCGCTGTTCGTCGCGCTGGCCGGCGCGGTGATCGGCGGCCTCGCGACGTTCTTCGCGCTGCGCAACAACCCGATCCAGGGCGGCTTCGAGTCGGCGCTGCTGACCGGCACCGGCAAGGTCGCGACCGCGGTGCTGGTGCCGCTGCTGAGCGGGTTCTTCTTCACCGCGCGCATCGTCGCCGGGGCCGCGGCGCGGCTCGGCACCATGAAGCGGACCAACCAGATCGCCGCGCTGCAGATGATGGGGGTGCGACCTGCCGATTACCTGCTGACGCCGCTGGTGTGGGGGATGGTCGTGGCGATGCCGCTGGTGACGCTGGCCGGCGTCGTCGCCGCCGCGCTGGCCGCGTCGCTGGCGGCGCACACGGTGTCGGCGATTCCGACAGCGGGTTGGGCGATGGCGTACTTCGCGACGGTCGACGCCCGCGACCTCCTGATCGTGCTCGCCAAGGCGACGCTGTCGGGATACCTGGTCGCGCTCTGCTGCTACCACCTCGGCACCGGGCCGAAGCGTTCGGGCACCGAGGTCGGCGAGGCCGTCAACGCCGCGATCGTGGTCGGCATGGCCCTGGTACTGGGCGTCCACGCCGCGCTGACCTTCGCCGTTTACGCCTGAGGTCCGGTGCCACCGAGGGATCCTCCCCTCAAGGCCGGCCCCGCCGTGCGCCGATGAACCGATGCGTGAAAGGCGTCGAGAAGATCACCTCGGTTCGTTTGGCCGAGATCCTCACCGAACGGGCGATCGTCTCGTCCGAGGTGATCACCGACGCTCTCTACGCCCAGGATCGCCACGGCGAACCGTTCGTCCAGGTGCTCGTCACCGGCGGCCACATCACCGAGTGGGATCTGGCCAAGCTGGTCACCGAGAACTTCAACCTGCCGTTCATGATGGCGGCGAACTACCAGGTCAACGAAGCGGCCAAGACGCGGCTGCCGCGCGAGACCCTGTTCCGCCATACGATCGTGCCGCTCGACGTGTTCGGCGACATCGTCTGCGTCGCGATGCCGGTGATGCTGTCCTTCGAGGAGATCCAGCGGATCCAGAAGGACCACGACTGCGACCTGTTCCTCTACGTCGGGCTCGTCAGCGAGAACAAGAAGGTCCTGACCGACATGTTCAAGGACTACCCGCAGTGGCTCGAGCAGGAGCACAAGCGGCGCGAGGAGGAAGCCAAGACGCGCCGCGCGCCGTCGAAGAATGCCGGCGGCGATTGGATGAGCATCTTCGATGCGGGCGACCAGGCGACCAAGGAGCCGTTGAAGCGCAAGCCGGGCAACCAGCCGCCATCGAACCAACCGCCGTCGAAGCAGCCGCCGCGCGCCTGAAGCGCCGCGCGCATTGGCTCACGATTCGCGCGGCACGGTCCGCGCCTGCTCGGCCGCCGCTTCGCCTTCGACCGCTGCGCCCGCGCCCGCGTCCGCGTCCGCCGCGGGCGCATCGGCGGCCGACGGGGTCGGCAGCGTCGGCGACACGTGCGACGGTGGCGGCAGGTCCGGCTCGGCTTCGTCCGGCGGCGGCGACTTGATCGCCTCGTCGGCGAGCTGCCGCAGCGCGCGGCGCGGATCGTTCACCGCGCGCGGCAGATCCGCAGCGCGCCGCAGTTCGTCGGCGGTGCTGCGCAGCGAGTTCTTCACGTCGCGCAGGTCGCCATCCTGGTCGATCTGGCGCTTGAACTCGTGGAAGCTGCGGCGGAGCTGCGCGACGACCTTGCCGAGTTTGCGCCCGGCCTCGGGCAGGTTCCGGCCGTAGAGCAGCAGGCCGATGACCAGGAGCAGGACCATCTCCTGGAAGCCGATCGACTCGAGGAACGCGAACACGGGCCGCCGAGCATAGCCGAATGCCCGGTCCGCGCACGCCGGATGGCCGGGCCGCTGGACGGATCGGCTCCCGCTCCGTACCCTGCTCGCCCTCCATGAGTGACAAGCCCATCTTCGCCGTCGAACGGCTCACCAAGAGCTACCAGGGCAAGAAGCCGGTCCTGAAGGACGTCAGCCTCGTCTTCCTCGAAGGTGCCAAGATCGGCGTCATCGGCCAGAACGGCGCGGGCAAATCGACCCTGCTCCGCATCATGTCCGGCGTCGACAAGGAGTACGACGGCACCGCGCGGCTCGCCGACAGCAAGACCGTCGGTTACGTGCCGCAGGAGCCCAAGCTGCTCGAGGACCTGACCGTTCGCGAGAACGTCGAGCAGGCCGTCAAGCCGATCCGCGATCTGCTGAAGCAGCACGAGGATCTCAGCATGAAGCTCGGCGAGGACCTCGCGCCCAAGGAGATGGACAAGGTCATGGCCGATCTCGAGCGCCTGCAGCACGAGATCGAGGCCAAGGACGCGTGGGAGATCGATCGCCACGTCGAGACGGCGATGACCAAGCTGCACCTGCCGGCCGGCGAGAAGATGGTCAACGCGTGCTCGGGTGGCGAGCGCCGCCGCGTCGCGCTGTGCCGCACGCTGCTCGAACACCCCGACCTGCTGCTGCTCGACGAGCCGACCAACCACCTCGACGTCGAGACCGTTCGCTGGCTCGAGGAGACGCTGCACGACTACAAGGGCACCGTCGTCGTCATCACGCACGATCGCTTCTTCCTCGACAACGTCGTCGGCTGGATGCTCGAGGTCTGGCACGGCAAGGCGATCCCCTACCAGGGCAACTACTCCGAATACCTGATCCAGCGCAGCAAGCGCATGCAGGCGCAGGAGCAGCAGGAGCAGAAGCGCGCGAAGTTCCTCGATCGCGAGCTCGAGTGGATCCGCATGAATCCCAAGGCGCGCACGACCAAGAACAAGGCGCGCCTCAAGAACTACGACAAGATGCTCGAGACCGAGGTCGAGGAGAAGGACGACACCGTCGAGCTGCACATCCCGGCCGGCAAGCGCCTCGGCGACACGGTCATCCGCTTCGAGAAGGTCAACTTCGCCTACGACGGCGAGCACAACGTCGTCGAGAACCTGTCGTTCGAGATGCAGCCGGGCGACATCCT
>CAYMRG010000101.1:8788-12079 GCA_964392555.1 uncultured candidatus Brocadiaceae bacterium | reverse complement strand
GGTCGACGGCCGGGTAGATGCCCAGCTCGGCGATCTGGCGCTCGAGGATGATCGTCGAGTCGAGGTGCGCGAACGTCGCGACCGGCGCCGGGTCGGTGATGTCGTCCGCGGGCACGTAGACGGCCTGCATCGACGTGACCGAGCCCTTCTTGGTCGAGGTGATGCGCTCCTGCAGCGCACCCATCTCGGACGCCATCGTCGGCTGGTAGCCGACCGCGCTCGGCAGACGGCCGAGCAGCGCCGACACCTCGGAGCCCGCCTGGACGAAGCGGAACACGTTGTCGACGAACAGCAGCACGTCCTTGCCTTCCTGGTCGCGGAAGTATTCGGCCATCGTCAGGCCGGTCAGCGCGACGCGCAGGCGCGCGCCCGGCGGCTCGTTCATCTGGCCGAACACGAGCACCGCGTTGTCGAGCACCGAGGCCTTCGGGCCCTTGGCGTCCGTGTACTCGGCCTCGGCCATCTCCAGCCAGAGGTCGTTGCCCTCGCGGGTGCGCTCGCCGACGCCGCAGAACACCGAGAAGCCGCCCTTCTCGACCGCGGTGATGCGGATCAGCTCCTGGATCAGCACCGTCTTGCCGACGCCGGCGCCGCCGAACAGGCCGATCTTGCCGCCCTTCGCGAACGGGCAGAGCAGGTCGACGACCTTGATGCCGGTCTCGAACACCTCGCTGATCGCCTGCTGCTCGTCGAACGTCGGCGCCGCGCGGTGGATCGGCAGCGTGCCCTTGGCCGCGACCGGCGGCATCGGCTTGCCCGTGCGCGGGTGCGGGATGTTGACCTCGAGGGCGCGGCCGAGCACGTCGAACAGACGGCCGCGGGTCGCGTCGCCGACCGGCACCGAGATCGGCGCGCCGGTGTCCTTCGCCGCCATGCCGCGGCTCATGCCGTCGGTCGACGACATCGCGACGCAGCGCGCGGTCGAGTTGCCGAGCTGCTGCGCGACCTCGAGCACGAGGTCGATGCCGCGCTGCTTGTCGACGACGGTGATCGCGTTGTACAGGTTGGGCATGTGGCCCTCGGGGAACTGCACGTCCACCACGGGGCCGAACACCTGCAGGATCTTTCCTTCCATCTGGGTGGCAGTCGTCACGTCGATCGTCCTCGGAATCGGAATCTCGGTTGGAATCTCGTTGGTTCGCGGTGCGGCGGACGCCGCTCAGCTCACCGCGCTGGCGCCGCCGACGATGTCGAGCAGCTCCTTGGTGATGTTCTCCTGACGCGCACGGTTGTAGACCTTCTTCAGGCCCTTGTTCATGCGCACGGCCGCGTCGGTCGCGCTCTTCATCGCCATGCGGCGACTCGCGTGCTCGCTGGCCAGCGCCTGCAGCATCGCATCGAAGACGACGGTCTCGAGGTAGCGCGGCATCAGGCGGTTGAAGACCGTGTTGGCGTCCGGCTCGAGCAGGAAGTCGAGCGCGAACTGGTGCTCCGCCTCGTCGCCGACCGCGATCGTCGCGATCGGCAGGAACTGCGCCGTCGTCGGGACGAACTTGATCATCGACTGGAAGCGCGAGTAGTAGAGGTGCACCTGGTCGACGGCGCCGTTGCTGAACGCCGAGACCAGCTCCTCACCGACCAGCTTCGCCGCGGTGAAGTCGGCCTTGTCGAGCGGCGGCTCGACGAAGAAGCGCTCGACGGCGAAGCCGCGGCGCTGCAGCCAGGTGTAGCCCTTGCGGCCGTAGCACCAGAACTTGACCTGCTTGCCGGCGGCGCGCAGCTCGTCGACCTGACGCTTCAGCCCGAACAACAGGTTGCTGTTGTAGGAGCCGCACAGACCGCGGTCCGACGTCACGACGAAGAACCCGACCGTCTTGACCTCGCGCTCCTGGAACAGCGGCAGGTCGCCTTCGCCCGTCACCTTGCCGGCGAGCCGCTCGATCATGTGGCGGATTTCCTCGGTGTACGGGTGGAAGCTCTGCGCCTTGGCCTGCACCTTGCGCAACTTCATCGACGCGACCATCTCCATGGCGCGCGTGATCTGCGCGATGCTCGCGACCGACTTGATGCGTCCGCGCAGTTCCTTGAGGTTCGCCATGGTCTCGGCTCGGGTCGGCTAGTGTCGGCTGGGGAGGGCTGGGTTCGGTTGCAGGTGCGGATCCGGCTGGCTCACGCCAGGAACTCGGCCTTGAACTTCTTGCAGATCTCGTCGCACTTCTTCTGCAGCGCGTCGGTCCACTTCTTCTCGGTGCGCAGCGACTGCAGCACGTCGGCGTGGTTGGCGCGCACGTTCGCGAGGTAACCCTTCTCGAAATCAGAGACCTTGGCGAGCGGCACGTCGTCGAGCGCGCCCGACGAACCGGCGTAGAGGATGACGACCTGCTCCTCGACCGGCACGGGGCCGTATTCGGGCTGCTTCAGGATCTCGGTCATGCGCTGGCCGCGCGTGATCGCCTGCTGCGTCGCCTTGTCGAGGTCGCTGCCGAACTGCGCGAAGGCCGCCAGCTCGCGGAACTGCGCCAGCTGGATGCGGAGACCGCCGGCGATCTTCTTCATCGCCGGGATCTGCGCCGAGCCGCCGACGCGGGACACCGAGATACCGGCGTTGACCGCGGGGCGCTGGCCGGCGTTGAACAGCGACGACTCGAGGAAGATCTGGCCGTCGGTGATCGAGATCACGTTGGTCGGGATGTAGGCCGACACGTCACCTTCCTGCGTCTCGACGACCGGCAGCGCCGTCATCGAACCGCCGCCCTTCTCCTTGCTGAGCTTCGCGGCGCGCTCGAGCAGGCGGCTGTGCAGGTTGAACACGTCGCCCGGGAACGCCTCGCGGCCCGGCGGACGACGCAGCAGCAGCATGACCTGGCGGTAGGCCAGCGCCTGCTTGTAGAGGTCGTCGTAGGCGATCACGACGTGGCGGCCTTCGTCGCGCAGCCGCTCACCCATCGAAGCACCGGCGTAGCACGACAGGAACTGCATCGAGGCCTCCGACGACGCCGGCGCCGAGACGACGATGCAGTAGGGCATCGCGCCGTAGCGCTCGAGCTTCTCGACGACCGCCTTGACCGTCGACTGCTTCTGGCCGATGGCGACGTAGATGCAGATGACCTGGTTCGGGTTGTTCGGATCGCCGCCGCCGGTCGACTTCTGGTTGATGAACGTGTCGACGATCAGCGCGGTCTTGCCGGTCTGGCGGTCACCGATGATCAGCTCGCGCTGACCACGGCCGATCGGGATCATCGAGTCGATCGCCTTGATGCCGGTCTGCAGCGGCTCCTTGACCGGCTGACGTTCCGGCACCGTCGGCGAACGGCCCTCGATCGGCCGCCAGTCGCTGGCCGTGACCTTGAT
>CAYMRG010000101.1:0-8766 GCA_964392555.1 uncultured candidatus Brocadiaceae bacterium | reverse complement strand
CGGCCGAGCGCGTCGACGACGCGCCCGCACATCTGCAGGCCGGTCGGCACCGAGATGATGCGGCCGGTCGTGCGGACGGTGTCGCCTTCCTTGACCTTGGCGTCGCTGCCGAGCAGCACCGCGCCGACGTTGTCCTCTTCGAGGTTGAGGGCGACGCCGCTGACGCCGTTGCCGAAGTCGAGCAGCTCGCTCATCATGCAGTCGTCGAGGCCGTGCACGCGGGCGACGCCGTCACCGACCATCAGGACGGTGCCGACGCTCGACTTCTGCATCCGGCCCTGGAAGCCTTCGATCTCGGCCTTGAGCACGGTGGCGACTTCGGATGGTTTGAGATCCATGTTCGTAGTGATCGGAAGAGTTCAGGATCCGGGGCGGCCCCAGAGGGCGCCGCGGAACCGCATGCGACAGGTGGAAATCGAAAGGGAGAGCGAACGGGTCAGAGCGCCGACTGCAGCAGGCGCTGCTCGAGCTGCGCCAATACCGCGGCCATCGAACCGTCGTAGAGCACGTTGCCGATCCGCAGGCTGACGCCACCGAGCAGCTCGGGGCGCAGCGCCACGGTCAGCGCGACCTTCTTGCCGCTGAGGCGGCTCGCCAGCGCGGCGAGTTCCTCGATCTGGGCGGCAGCCAGCGGCTGCGGCGTCTCGACGACGCCGTCGACCTCGCCACGCTGCTCGAGCAGCAGCGCGCGGTAGGCCGGATGCAGATCGAACAGCACCTCGAGGCGGTGGCGATGCTGCAGCACGCCGAGCAGGTTCTGCACCAGCGGGTGCTTGCCGGCGCCCAGCTTCTGCAGGATCGCGTCGCGTTCGCCGACCTTGACGTCGGGGCTGGTGACCAGCGCGCGCGCCGCCGGGCTCGCCAGGGCAGCGTGCAGCGCCTGCACGTCCCCACCGACCTGGTCGACGGCACCGGCGGCCTTGGCCGCCAGGTGCAGCGCCGTCGCGTAGCGCTTGGCCAGCAGCGTCATCGGCCACTCCGCGCGGCGTCGGCCACGAACGACTGCACGAGCTGCCGGTTCTGCGGCTCGTCGACGTTCTTCTGCAGCAGCTTGCCGGTCGCGGCGATCGCCAGACCGACGGCCTCGGCGCGGATCTCCTGCACGGCCTGGCGCTTCTCGGCGGCGATCGTGTCGCGCGCCTTCTGCAGCTCGGCCTTGGCGCGCTCGTCGGCGGCGCGGACCGCCTCGGCGGCCTGCCGTTCGGCGCGCGCCATCGCCTCCTCGACCATGCGCTTACCGTCGGCCTGCGCCTTCTCGAGCTCGGCCTTGGCCTGCGCCATCTGCGCTTCGGCCTGCTTGCGCGCGACCTCGGCGGCCTGGATCGCGTCCTCGACCTTGCGGTCGCGCTCCTCGAGCGCCCGCGTGATCGGCCCGTAGACGAACTTCCACATCAGCGGGAAGCCGATCACGAACGCCAGGATCGACCAGATCATCGCGCCGGGCGCGAACTCGAGCAGACTGCTGAGCTGGCGCGGCTCTTCGTTGAAGGGCAGCGCGCCGACCAGCGTCAGGGGCAGTTCAGGGATGTACACGCGGACCTCCGGTACGAGGATGCGACGGGCGACGACACCGATACGGACGACACGGCGAGGTGCGGGCCAGGTGCCCGATCACTTCGTCGCGAGCATCAGACCGATGACCGCCGCGAACAGCGCGACACCTTCGACGAACGCCGCGAGCACGAGCGCATTGCCCTTGATCGCGTCGGCCGCCTCCGGCTGACGGGCGATGCCCTCACCGGCCGAGCCACCGATCCGGCCGATACCGAGACCGGCGCCGATGGCCGCGAGGCCGGCCGCGAGGCCGGCACCGATGCCGAGACCGGAGTTCGAGGCGACGGCGTGGGCGACATCCTGGAAGAAAGCGAGCATTGGGTTCTCCGTGACTACTACTGAGAGTGGATGAAGGTCGGAAGGGAAGCTCAGTGCTCCTGGTGCATCGACTGGTAGATGAAGTTGATGCTCAGGAACGTGAAGATGTAGGCCTGCAGCAGCGTGACGAAGGCCTCGATGATGTAGATGAACACGGCCATGCCGAGGCACGGCAGCGCGGTCAGGTAGCTCGAGATCGCGCCACCCTGCATCTTCGTGAACAGGAAGATCAGGCCGATCGCCGAGGCGATGACCAGGTGGCCGGCGAGCATGTTCGCGAACAGACGGATGGTCAACGCGAACGGCTTGACGAACAGGCTGACCAGCTCGATGACGAACATGATCGGCACCAGCGCGATCGGCAGCCCGTGCGGCACGAGGCCCTTGAAGAAGCCGAACACGCCGTTCTTCTTGATGCCGAGGCCGAGCATCAGCAGCAGCGTGATGACCGCGAACGCGCCGGTCACGTAGGGCGTGCCGGTCGCCGTGTAGAACGCGGTCGGGAAGTGGTGCCCGAAGCTCGGCAGCAGCCCGATCATGTTCTGCAGCGCGAGGAAGAAGAACAGGAACAGGAACAGCGGCACGAAGGCGCGCCCCTCTTCCTTGCCCATGACCGAGTACACCATCTCGTCCCGGATCCACAGGCAGAAGCCGCGCATGACCCGGACGTAGCGCCCGCTCGGCCGACCGAAGCTGGCGGCGACCGGCAGGAACAACAGCAGCAGCAGGACCAGCGCGGCCCACTGCCACGGCTGGACGTTGTAGATCGTCAGCGGGCCCGGCTTGTGGTCGGCGCCGAACAGCGCGATCGGGTACGGCACGCTGTGCGAGAACTGCGCGAGGAAGATCTCGCTGCTCGACATCGCGAGCGTGTTGCGGCCGGCGTGCTCGCCATGTTCCTGGCCAACCGATTCCTGGCCAACCGATTCCTGGCCAGCCCGATGCTCCTGGGCCGGCGCCGGCGCCGCGACCAGCGCGAACGCGGCGAACAGCCAGACCAGCGCCGCGAGCCCCGACCGGGAGAGACGTTGCCAGGCAGTGAGCACGGTTCGCTGGGCGGGCATGAGGCGGTCAGCGGGGTTGGGTCGAGGTGGATCGCTCGTTCGCGGGCCGCCGAGGCAGCGGCGACCGGTTGGCAAGCGACCGGGCGATGTAGGCCGCGGCAGTGAGTTGGCAGACCAGCGCCGCCGCGGCGAACGCAACGGCAAAGGCCACGGTGGCTTCGAATTTCACGCCGGCTTGCCGCAGACCGAACACGCCGAGCACCAGCAGCAGCAACTTGGCCGCGAAGGCCGCAGCGAGCAGGGTCTGGATGCGACCCGCCATCAGGCGCGGATCGTTGGCGTAGGCGGCGTGGCGATCGAGCAGGCGCCGATCGAGGAATCGACGGTGGACGACGATCGCGATCGCGACTGCGGCGACCGCGGCCAGCGCGCCCATGGCCGCGAAGGCCTCGAGCCCGGCCGGCAGCTGGCCGAGACCCCATGTCGCGCCGAGCAGCACGGCGACGACCGCCGCCCCGCAACCCAGCGCGCGCGCGAGCACGGCGCCGTCCACGGCGGTGGCCAGCGCGGCCGGCGCCGCGGGGGCGTTGGTCGGGTCGGTCGTCGGTTCGGACATCGCGAGCGGCGAAGAACTACGTCGAAGGCGGCGGGGACCCGCCGTCCCGCGGCGGGTGGTTACCCGGCAACTTGCCGAAGGGCCACATCTCTGGGGCCAGCACGCGGATCAGATGCAGGATGCCGCCGACGATGCCGAGCGCGACACAGACCAACAGCAGCCAGGGTTTGGTGCCGAGCCGGTTGTCGAGCCACAGCCCGCCGTAGGCGAACAGTCCGACCGATACCGCCAGGGTGAGACCGGCGCCGAGCGCGCGCGGGTTGCCACGAGGTATTCGGCTGGAACTGCTCATCCCCACCGCGTGTGCGAGTTGACGAGGGGCAAGGATGCTAGCGAGGCGACGACATGCCACGCAACGACTGCGAGCGGATTTTCTGCGCGAAACCCGGGGCGACGCGCCACTGCGGATGCGCCGCTCGGGTCGGAAGCCCGCGGCGCGAAGGAACCCGCATGCTCCGCCACCCCCTGTCCACGCTGCTGCCGCTGTTGGCAGCGACCCTGCCCGCCCAGGTCCAGGCCGTGTCCCCGACCGATCGCGCCGATCTCGAGGGCAGTTCGTTCACCCACCTGCCGATCGGCCGCGCCGATGCGCGCATGCAGACGCTGCACGCCGACGTGCCCGGCGGCCTGCTGCTGACCGGCCACGCCTACCGTCGCGACGCCGCGCAGGTGCGAGGCCAGGTGCAGGGCTTCGTCAGCGACCTGCAGGTGACGCTGTCGATGTCGGCGCTGACCCCCACCACCGCGTCGACCGCGTTCGCCAACAACGCCGGCCCGAACCCGGTCGTCGCGCTGCCGCGCACGCTGGTCGGCTTCCCGGCGACGCAGCGGCCGGCGCTCGATCCATCGCCGACGTTCGACCTCGTGATCCCCTACCAGGTGCCGTTCCTGGTACCGGCGACGGGCGGCACGCTGTGCGTCGACGTCGAGGTGTTCGGCAACCAGACGGCGACCGCGGCGAACACCAACCTCAGCCTCTACCTCGATGCCCACGAGAACTACACCGACGGTCGCGCCGAGCAGCCCGGCTTCCGCACCGGCACCGGCTGCGCGGCGCCAGGTCACACGACCACGGCGACGGCGACGTTGACCTTCTGGCGGCTGACCGGCGGCACGCGCATCGACGTCGCCCTGCGCGACGGCGTGCCGGACAGCGGCGGCGGCAGCAGCCGCGCGTTCCTCACGCTCGGCAACAGCCAGACCAGCGGCTTCTGGCCGGGTCGGCCGGATTGCACGTTCGCCAGCTCGACCGAGGTCTGGTTCGCGCTGCCGGGCGCCCTCGATGCCAACGGCGACCTCGACACGAGCCTGCTGAACCTGCCGCTGCTGCCGCCGGGCTACCGGCTGTGGGCGCAGGTCGGATCGATCGACCTGAACACGTTCGGCATGGCGTTCAGCGACGCGTCGACGTTCGTCACGCCGCCGTCCGGGCCGCTGCCGATCGCGACCTGCCGCATCGTGAACTCCAACGACCACACGGCGGCGACCGGCACGGTCAGCTACGCGGTGCCGGTGATGGCGTTCTTGTAGTCGGGACCAGCGCGCCGGACGGCCGCGGGCTCGACCTCACAGGTCGAGCTTGCGGCACTCCTCGATCAGCGCGTTCGGGCCGGCCATCTCGAATGGCGCGGCATTCTTGTCGAACGTTCCGGACACCAGCCCGAGCTCGCCGAGCTTCAGGTACGAGTACTCGCGCACCGCACCGCCATAGAGCAACAAGTTGACGGTGCCGTCCGGGTGCGACCAGACGGTTTCGTTGTCGTCCGCCATCAGCGCCTGGTCCTCGCCGCTCTTCGCCGTCTGCAGATGCTTGAGCGCGCGGCCGGCGTAGTGCGTGTCGGTGCTCAGAACCTGCTTCAGGTCCGGCCACGGGTCGGTCTTCTGCTCGACCTGCGTGCGCAGCGCCTGGTAGTTCGGGTCGTTGTCGCGACGACCCGGGATGAAGTAGCGATCGAAGTTCTCGGGCGTGTGGTCGACGATCGCCCAGGACGCCAGCACGAACTGGCTGCCGCCGACCATCGGGTAGTGCTTCAGCTTGCCTTCGTATTCGGTCAGCAGGCCGAACTGGGCGCGGAGCTGGAGCGCATCCGCGGCGATGTTGGCGCGGACGCTGGCGCCGAACACGCGCGGCAGCAGGACCGCGGCGAGCACGCCGATGATGCTGATGACGATCAGCAGTTCGATGAGGGTGAAACCGGTTTGGGATCGACGCATTGGCTGGGACGGCGCAAACCGTCCGGGCGAGGGGTTGTCGGGGCCTGTAGTCTAGCGCTGCGCGCGCTCCCTGCCAGCGTGCGACGGGGCGAAGGCCCCGCCTCCGCGCGCTGCGGTCGCCTACCTTGCCGGGCGGCGAAACGCACTCGGCGGCGGCGCGCTGCATGAGCAGCCAATGCCATCCTCGCCGCGCAGCCGATGCCGGGGTGCGACTGCCGCAGGGACAGTCGCACGGGGCACGGGGCTCACCAGAGCCGGATGCGCCAGCCGTCGGTCAGCTCGAAGCGGAAGCCGATGCCGATGTCACAGGCCAAGGCCGGGCTGAACAGCTGGTCACCTTGCACGAACAGCTCGAACCCGACCGCGGCCGGCACCATCGGGATCTGCCAGTTGTAGCTGGTGCCGACGCTCACCACGTCGAGCGTCGCGTGCTGGACGCAGCCGCAGAACGGCGCGAGCGATGCGTTGGGATCGGTGAAGCCGAGCAGGACCAGCGGCACCGCGGCCGGGTTGCCGTTCACCAGGTCGACCTGCACCAGGCCGCCGACGTGGGGCGCACCGTGCACCTCGAGGCTCGCGGCGGAGCAGCCACCGCCGAGGTTGGTCAGGGATCCGGGCTGGGCAGGCGACGACCCGTAGAGCGCGAACGGCAGCCCCTGGGGCGCGGTGCCGCTGACGATGCCCGACCAGGTGCCGGTCGAAGTGCTCTGCAAGGCGTTGCCGGTCGTGGCCGAGTTCCAGACGGTGATCGGCGGCACGAACGGGCCGCTCACGCCGGAACCGGTGAAGGTCCAGCGCAGGAAGTAGCGGCCGCCTGGGACCAGCGCCGAGTTCAGCGTCACCGGGTTGGCGAGGGTCACCAGCACCGACTGGACCGGCCGCGTCGCATCGGTCGGCGTCGACTCCAGCGCGCGGTAGACGTTGGCCATGGTGTTGACGACCGTGTAGCCGGGCGTCGCCATCAGGTTGTTCGCAAAGCCCGGGCTGCCGACGATCGGCACACCGCCGGCGCTCGGATCACCGTTGTAGATCTCGAGCCAGACCCCGGTGATCGATGGCGACGTGGTGGCGGTCTGGTAGCAGAACAGTTCGATCGCCTCGACGCACCAGGCGCCGTGGGTCGCGAAGTCGTCGGCCAGCGAGAACGACCCATTGGCGGAATAGCCGAGGACCGTCAGGCCGAGCGAGGTCTGCACCATGCTGACCGGCGCGCCACCGGCCCCACCGGTCGCGGCCGTGACGATCGGGCCGGCGTCGTAGTTCTCGGCGCGGCTGACGACGAGGTCGAACTGGCCCGCGGCCTGGTTGTAGCCGCCGACACGAATCAGGTAGGCGCCGGCGCCGAGCGTCAGCGTGAGGCGCGAGCCGAGGCTGCACGCGTCGTCGTTGCAGGCGAGCAGCGTCGGCGCGAGGCAGCCGCCCTGGAACACCTGCAGCACGGTGTCGAACGTGCGCGTCGCCGTGCACGTGTCGAACGTGTAGTCGCCGCCGCAGCCCGCGTCGAAGCGGAACCACACGTCGCTGCCGGTGCTGGTGCCGCCGCACGTCCAGGCGTTCGGCGACAGCGATGCGCCGACGTTGCTGAAGGGTCCGTTGACGCCGAGACCGACCTCGATGGCTCCCGCGCAGGCGTCGTTGGGCACGGCCGGCGGCGCGACGGCCGCGATCGCCGCCTGCAGGCCGGCGAGCGTGACGTTCGTGCCGCTGTTGGTCGACCCGGCGGTCGTCGTGCAGCCGCCGTGCGTGTGGATCGCGACCGCGAGGCCGGTGCCGTTGTCGATCACCGGGCTGCCGGAGTTGCCGCCGCAGGTGTCGATCGAATAGTCGAGGCGACCGGTGGTGACGGCGACCAGCGGACCCGTGTGGGTCTGCTGCGTCTGGTTGCGCGTGCCGGTGCCCGACGCGGCCGAACACGAGCAGCTGCTGTTGCCACCGCTCGCCCCATTGGTGCTGGTGCCGTCGAGGCCGTAGCCGTAGTTGCGCAGCGTCGTGCCGGTCCCCGGGATCGTCGCCGCGAGCGTGAACGCCGCCCCCTGTTCCTGGAACGTCGTCAGGCCAGTCGTCGAGTTCGGGAAGCAGCGGAACACCCAGTAGTCGTTGCCGACGCCGCCGTTGACGAACTGCGACGTCGCCGTGTCGATCGCGAACTGCTTGGCCGGCGGCGGGAACACCAGCGAGCAGTTGCTCAGCGACGAAGGCACGGCGAACTGCAGCACCTGGCCGGTGCCGTTGCAGTGACCGGCGGACAGATGCACCTTGTCGATACCGGTCGCGGGCACGTCGATGATCCAGCCGGTGCAGCCGATCGGATCGATGCGACCGGCGCGCGGGTCGCTGGACGGCACGCGGTCGTCGGTGCTGCCGCAGATCGTCTCGGGCGCGACGGCGCCGTGTTCGCCGACCATGATCTTGTCGATCGCGACGCGGTTGGCGACGGTGCCGGGGCCGGCGACCAGCTCGACGAGCACGGTGCCGCCGTTGAAGAAGCAACTCATGCTCTGCCACTGCGCCAGGTGTTCCTGGTGCATGGTCATCGTCGACCCATCGAGCAGCGCGGTCATGCGCAGGTAGCTGCCCTTGTCGAGGTTGGTGTTGGCGAAGTGCAGGCGCAGCCACGGCGTGCCCTGCGGCAACATCACGAACTGGCTCCAGACGACGCCTTCGATCGGCTGGGTGTTGGGCTGCTGGCCGCTGTCGACCTGCGTGTTGTCCCAATGGTTCGGGGGCGCCTGCATCTGCGCCGACAACGGCGCCGCGGCGAACCCTGCGAGAACGAACGGCAGCGCGCAATGCGCCGCTCGGCGAACGGGGGCGATCATGGCTTCCTCCTGCAGGAGACGAGGGCGAGGCCGCCGCTGCACTGGCAGCGACGGGGAAGCCATTGTGACCGCGTTTGCCGCGCAACCAACCCCCGATCCAGCGGGCGTTGTTCCGGGGTTCGGTCCGAGCCCAGCAGGGCACCGCATGCCTGCGGTGCCGCGGGCAAGCAACCGACGCGCTCGTGTCCTGCGGCCGCAACCAAGGGTTGCGCGGCGCTACGCGCCGGCCGAAGGGGCCGCA
>CAYMRG010000100.1:8949-12085 GCA_964392555.1 uncultured candidatus Brocadiaceae bacterium | reverse complement strand
GCGGAACTCGGTCGGCACCTGCTCGCGCCACGCCGCCGTCGCGAAGTCGGCGGGCCGCTGGTCGCGGGCCGAGGCCGCGCGTTCGGGCGCCATCGGCAGGACGCGCACGATCGCGCGCCGTTGCGGATCCAGCACCCGCGCCGCGACCTGCTGCAGCGACGCCGGCTGCACGGCGCGGTAGCGCGCGAGATCGCGCGCGAACGAGTCCGGCTCGCCCCACAGGTACTCGTAGCGGTTCAGGCGGTCGGCGATGAAGCCGATGTTCTGCAGCGCCGCGAGCTGGCCGACCTCGCGCGCGGTCTGGCGCCGGGCGAGCTCGTCGGCCGCGAACGGCTGTTCGCGCGCCGCGGCGAGCACCTCGTCGACGACCGCCTCGACGCGGTCGAGATCGGCGCCGGGGTTGGCGTAGACGTCGACCGTGAACAGGCCGCCGAGCGCCAGGCCGTCGTAGCTGGCGTCGACCTCGACGGCTAGCCGTTCGTCGACGACGAGCCGCCGGTAGAGACGGCTGTCCTTGCCGCTCGCGAGCAGCTCGGCGAGCAGGTCCAGCTCCGCCGAGCCCTCGCTCGCGTCGGCCGGCGCGTGCCACGCCATGTGGACCAGCGGCAGTTGCACGCGATCGAGCAGCGTCGTGCGGACGACGCGGTCGAGCCCGACCGGCGGCGGCACGCGGCGCACCGGCTCGGGCGCCTTCGGCAGCGAGCCGAACAGCTGCTCGACCAGCGGCCGCACCTGCGCCGCGTCGAAGTCGCCGACGATCGCGAGGCTGGCGTTGGCCGGCACGTAGTACGTCGCGAAGAAGTCGCGCACGTCGTCGACGGTCGCCGCCTCGAGGTCGGCGTGGCTGCCGTAGGTGCCTTCGTGGTAGGGATGCCCCGCGGGGAACAGCAGATGGAACGTCGTCCGCTCGATGCGGCCGTAGGGTCGGCCCTCGACCTGCTGGCGGATCTCGTTGCGCACGACCTCGCGCTGTCGGTCGAGCTTCTGCTGGTCCATCGTGCGGCCGACGTCCTCGAAGCGATCGGCGTCGAGCCACAGCAGCGTCGGCAGCAGGCTCGCGGGTCCGTTCGAGAAATAGTTCGTCCGGTCCTCGGTCGTCGACGCGTTGTTGCTGCCGCCGCCCGCCTCCATCACCTCGTCGAACCGACTGCCGGGCACGCGTTCGGTGCCCATGAACATCAGGTGCTCGAAGAGATGCGCGAACCCGCTGCGCCGCGGCGGTTCGTCCTTCGCGCCGACGTGGAACCAGGTGTTGATCGCGACCGACGGCACGGCGTGGTCCTCGTGCAGGATCACGGTCAGGCCGTTGGCGAGCTGGAACTTCTCGCACGCCACCTGCTGGGCGTACAGAGTCGGCGCGAACAGAGGAGCCAGCAGGAGTGGCAGCGCGGCGGGCGCGAAGCGGAACGACATGCAGGAAACGTCGCATGGCGCGCGATGCCGTGCAAACGGCGAGCTCCGAACGGCCGCCGCGGTGTCGCCGATCGGTGACAGTGCCGCGATCGCGCGACGCGGCATTGCCCCGGCCGCTGGAAACCGGCCCGCTGGAAAAAGGTGCGGGCGCATGGCTCTCGCGCTACATCGCGCGATGACCAGGAGCGGGTTCCTGCCTGCCCCAAGATTTGGAACCCATTCCCAGCCGCAGTGAGCCATGCGCCCGGATGAGGATCGGATGCATGGTCCGCGCAACACACGCGGAGGACCACCGACCGTCCCTGCCTGCCCCAAGATGTGGGGGACGCCCGGTGAGCGGTAGCCATGCATCCGTCACGGCTGCGGTCGTCCGAGGACGGCCACGGCCGCGAGATGCGGTCGCGACCCGCCGTGAGGCGGGCTACTGCGAGAACTTGCTAAAGAACGACCCGCGCAGACGAACCTGTTACGGCTGTCGCGCGGACAGCACACAGACGCGGAGCAGAACGCCGGCGTCGTGCTTCTGCAGATCTAGGAAACCGGTGTGGCGCTTCGGCAGCCCCGACAGATCGACCTTGGTGCCACCGGCACCGACACCGATGACCTCGGCGAGATGAGCGAACAGCGGCTGCAGGTCGACGTCGAACAGGCCGGCGACGTTCTCGCCGCCGATCGTCTGCACGGCGCGCGCGATCGCCGGGTCACGGCGCGTGCGGGCGTGCGCCGCGTGCTCCTCGTGGACCTCGAACAGCGTCTCGCTGTCGAAGGCGAGCAGCACGAAATCGTCGAGCACGGTCAGGCAGGGCTGCGCCTCGGCGACCTCATGACCAGGACGGCCCGCCGCGCCCCAGCGCAGTTCGAGCACCTCGGGACCACGCTGCTTGTCCTTGCCGGCAATGATCCGCCCCATGCCGCGCTGCTCGACCGAACGCCGCAGATCGGCGAACAGGTCGCTCGCGGCCTTGCGGCTCTTCGCCCGCATCGCGTAGACCGAGAACACCTCGGGCGGCGCGTCGGCCGTGGCGCCGCGACGGAACAGCAGCTGCACCGTGCCACGCGTGCCGAGCCGACCGACGACGTTGCGCTCGAAGTCGAGGCCGTAGTGGTCCAGGGTCTCGGCGAGTTCGTGCATCAGGAACGCGCCGCGGCTCGAGCGCTGCGCGACCTGGGCGAGATCGACCGCGAGCACGAGCCCGCCGAAGCCGCCGACCGGCAGCTCGCCGAGCAGCGACTTCGCTGCGACCGGCTGCATCGCCGCAAACCAGCCGTCGATGCCGACCCCGTCGCCAGCGCGCCCGGGGCCGCGCGGCCCGTTCGGCGCCGGCGCGGCCGGCTCGGGCGGAACGTCGAAGTCGAACAGCATCGTCACCGTGAAGCCGTCGTTCGCGGCCGCGACCGACGCCATCATGGCGCGCGCCGATTCGAGACCCGACGCGGCGAGCAGCTGCGCCGAGACACCGTCGTCGGCCGTCTGCAGGCGGCGGCCGAGCCGCTGCCAGTCGCCGTAGACGAACAGCGAGCCCGGCGGCAGGTCGAGGCGACGACGCACGGCGACGAAGCGGGGATCGGCCGCCAGCACGCCGCGCGTCTGCGCCGACGTCGTCGCCGGCGCAGGCTCGAGCAGCTCCTGCATCGCCCAGCCATCGTTGCCGATCACCAGGTCGTCACCGACCAGGGCGACCTCGACGGTGCGACCGGGGCCGTCGTTCGGCGTCTGGCCACC
>CAYMRG010000100.1:3679-8849 GCA_964392555.1 uncultured candidatus Brocadiaceae bacterium | reverse complement strand
ACCACCGGCCGGCGCCAGGCGATAGGTCTGGCGCCCGCCGAGCGTGCGCATCGGCGTCGCGACGGTGTTGCCGTCGAGCAGCGTGCGCATCTGGTCGGCGGCGCCGGCGCGCAACTGCGCGCGCACCACCAGCAGCGGCAGGCCGTCGGCGGGCACGATGCTGGTCAGCGCGACCTCGAGTTCGCCGCTGCTGCGCGCCAGCACACCGCGCACGAGGGCCAGCGCGCGACCCGTCGTTCCCACCCCCGAGAGCTCGCGCGCCCCCGGCGCCGCTTCGCTGCCGTTCGCCTCCGCCCCGGACGGTCCAGCGAACAGCACGTCGAACGCCGGGTCGGCGATCAGCTTGCGGACGGCACCGGCTCCCGACGCGTTGCCGCGAGGGGTCGTACCCGCCGCCCCACCGCCGCCCATCGAGTCGGCGCCGGGCGAATCGCCGGCCAGCGACAGGTAGGCGATCGGCGCAGCGACGCTGTCGACGAGGCGCGGCGCCTGGCAAGGCGCGACGACCGCGAACACCGCGCTGGCGAGCAGGAGACGAACGGGCACGCGCTACGGCAGGCAAACGGAATGCCAGCGGTGTGGCGGGCAGCGAGACCGCCCGCGCCCAGGGCGAGCGACAGCCTGAGCCGCCGTCCCACCGTGCGGAGCGAGGCCCGTTCGGCACACGTGTGCCGATCCTGCACACTGCCAGGCAGACGACGCGGCAGAGCCGGAGGCGTCGACTTCGCGATGGCAGGGCCCCGCGTGGCGGGGGCCCGCCTCAGGTCGCGGGCGGCGGCTCGGCGAGCTTGGCGTAGAGCGTCCGTCGCCCGATGCCCAGCAGGCGCGCCGCCTCGGCCTTGTTGCCACCGGCGGCGGCCAGCGCCCGCTCGATCGCCCACCGTTCGATGGCGGCGAGGTCGTGGCCGGCCGGGGGCTCGCGACCATCGCTCTGCGGCTCGACCGGCGACAGCAGCTCGGCGTGCAACGACCCCTCGCCGGCCAGCACCCACAGCCGCTGCATCTCGTTGCGCAGCTGGCGGAGGTTGCCGGGCCAGCGCCGCGCGCGCAGCGCGGCCGCCAGGTCGTCGCCGAGCGCCGGCGGCGGCCGGTGTGCGGCCTCGGCGAGCTGCGCGAGGAAGTGCTCGGCCAGCGGCACGATGTCCGTCGGTCGTTCGCGCAGCGGCGGCAGATGCACCGTGACCACGGCGAGGCGGAAGTAGAGGTCTTCGCGCAGCCGACCGGCGGCGATCGCCTGGTGCGGATCGCGGTTGGTGGCCGCGATCACGCGCACGTCGATCGCGAACTCGCGGTCCCCGCCGACCGGCCGCACCGCGCGGCTCTCGAGCGCGCGCAGCAGCTTGGCCTGAACCTCGAGGTCCATCTCGCTGAACTCGTCGAGGAACAACGTGCCGCCCCCGGCCTGGCGCAGCAGCCCCGGCCGGTCGCGGTCGGCGCCGGTGAACGCGCCCTTCTCGTGGCCGAACAGCTCCGACTCGAGCAGGCCCGGCGCGATCGCGGCGGCGTTGACCGCGACGAACGCGCCGCGGCGCCGCGCAGCGGCCTGGTGCAGCGCGCGCGCCGCGACCTCCTTGCCGGTGCCGCTCTCGCCGGTCAGCAGCACGGGCAGGTCCGCGTCGGCGACGCGATCGAGCACGTGCAGCGCGCGCAGCAGCGCCGGCGACTCGCCGAGCATGCTGGCGAACGGGTGCCGCAACGCCGCCCGCGACAGCGTCTCGGCCGGCGCCGCGAGCGCTTCGGCCTGGGCCTCGACGGTCGCCAGCAGCCCACGGTTGCGCTCGGCGAGCTGCTCCTGCTGCGCGCGGTTCTCGGCGAGCAGCGCGTGCAGGTGCAGCACGATCGCGCCCTGGTCGGCGAACGCCATCAGCCACGGCAGATCGCGCGCCGAGAACGCCCCCGACTGGAAGCGGTGGTCCAGGTAGAGCGCGCCGAGCAGCCGTTCGCCGACGCGCAGCGGCATGCACAGCACCGACCGCAAGCGCAGGTCGGCGACGCTCTGCGCGGCGGCGAGCTCGTCGGCCTGCGCGTCCTCGCTGAACAGACCGTCGCCGCTCTGCAGCACGCGCTCGAGCACGGTCTGCGACAGCTTGCGGTCGGGGTTCTGCACGGCTTCGCGGTCGAGATTGCGCGCGATCTCGACGACGAACCCGGGCCGCTCGGCCGCGACCGCGACCAGGAACCCGCGTTCGGCGCCGAACAGGCGCACCGCCTCGTCGACCAGCACGGTCAGCACCTGGCGGCGACCTTCGGCGCCGGCCAGCTGGCGGTTGAGGCCGAGGATCGCGAGCCAGCGCTGGCGATCGGTGTCGCGCGGATCGCCGCGCAACCGCTGCACGAAGTCGGTCCAGCGCGACACGGCTCAGCCCCCCACCGCGGCGGCCAGCGCGCGCAGCAGCAGGCCTTCGGCGTGACGTTCGTGCGCCGCCAGGCCGCCGTGGTCCTGCAGCGCGCGGCGCAGACGCGCCGGCGCCGACGCGACCGGCACGCCGACGAGGCTCTCGGCGGCGAGCGCCGCGACCGCCAGCGTCGCCGGACAGCCGGCCGCCCGCCAGCGGACGTCGAGGAGCTGCGCGTCGACGACGCGCACGCTCAGCTCGACCTCGTCGCCGCAGACCGGATGCGCCGCGCGGCCGACCGCGACGTCCGCCCCGGCGAGCGAGCCGACGCCGCTCGCCCGCAGCATCACCTGGCGCAGCGCCTCGCCGACCATGTCAACGCGGCGCGTCCGCGCCCGACACCATCGGCACCGCGACGACCGGTCCGGCGCGATCGAGGGCGACGAACTCGTCGGCCAGGAAGCGGCAACCGGACACGCCCAGCAGCAGCGCCAGGCACGCGACCCGCCGCAGCCTGCGGCGGATCGGCCGCGGCCGAGCGAACGGGTTCACCGACGGATCAGGCGTCGCGCAGGTCATGGACATCGGCTTCTCCGCTGGTGGCGACGGGCAGCTCGTCGGCGAACATCTGCTCGAACGTCTCGCGACGGCGCACGACGGTGGCGCGCGTCCCGTCGACGAGCACCTCGGCGGGGCGCCGGCGGCTGTTGTAGTTCGAGGCCATCGCGGCACCGTACGCACCGGCCCCGAGGACCGCCAGTAGGTCACCCCGGCGGCACGGCGGCAGCATGGCGCCGCGCGCCAGGAAGTCGCCGGTCTCGCAGACGGGGCCGACCAGGTCGACCTGGCGCGGCGCCCCGATGCCCGATGCCACCGCCGTGACCGGATGGCGGGCCGCGTACAGCGCCGGCCGCAGCAGATCGTTCATCGCCGCGTCGACGACGACGAACGTCGTGCCGCCCTGCTGCTTCTCGCCGAGCACTTCGGTCACCAGGATGCCGGCGTCGCCGACCAGGTAGCGGCCGGGCTCGACGACCGGCGTCCAGCCACGCGCCGCGAGCTGCGGCAGCAGGCGGGCGGCGACCTGCTCGACCGCCAACGCTTCGCCGTCGCCGTAGGCGATGCCGAAGCCGCCGCCGAGGTCGTAGTGCGTGATGCCCTGGCCGCGTTCGGGCGCGGCGTCGACGAAGGCCGCGATGCGCGCGAACGCTTCGGCATACGGCTCGACCGAGCGCAGCTGGCTGCCGAGGTGGACGTGGTAGCCGACCAGCGACAGCCACGGTTCACGCGCGATCTGCGCGACGATCGCACCGGCCTGGTCGAGCGCGATGCCGAACTTGTTCTCCTTCTTGGCGGTCGAGATGTAGGCGTGGGTCGCCGCGTCGACGTCGGGGTTGATGCGCAACGCGATCCGCAGTCGGCGCTGGGCCGCCGCACCGGCCGCCGCCAACAGCGGCAGCTCGTGCGGCGACTCGACGTTGAAGAACAGGATGCCGGCCGCGACCGCGGCGGCGATCTCCCACGGCTGCTTGCCGACGCCGGCGAACACCGCGCCACTGGTCGGCAGACCGGCGGCCTGCAGGCGTCGCAGCTCGCCGCCGCTGACGAGGTCGAAGCCTGCCCCACCGGCATGCAGGCGGCGCAGCAGCGACAGGTTGGCGTTGGCCTTGACCGCGTAGCAGACGTGCGCGCTCGGCCCGAACGCGCGCCGCACGCGCCCCAGCCGCTCGTCGAGCGCGCTGCCGCTGTAGACGTAGAGCGGCGTGCCGAAGCGTTCGGCAAGGCGCCGCACCGGCACGTCCTCGCACCACAGTTCGCCGTCGCGCAGATGGAACGCGGCGGTCCCCGAACCGGGGCATGGCCTGCGGCGGGTATCGCTCATGCGCGGCATCCTGCCGGCGCCGCGACCCGCGCGCCACCCCAGAAGGAAACGGAACCAGAAGGAAACGGAACCAGAAGGAAACGGAACCGGAAGCACCCGGAGCCGGAAGCGAGCGCGTCAGCTGACCGTCACGAGCTGCGCCTTCAGCCGATCGAGCACGCGGCCGTGGATCTGGCAGATCCGCGACGCCGACAACCGCAGCCGGCGCGCGACCTGCTTGCCGGTCATGCCCTCGAAGTAGTGCAGCTGGAGAACCTTCCACTCGACCGGATCGAGGGTCTGGCGGATCTGTTCGAGCAGTTCCTGGCGGTTGATCGCCTCGATTGGCGATTCGATGTCGTCGTCCGGCAACAGATCGACCTGGTCGCTCTCACCGTCGTCATCGGGCCGCCGTGCCGCCCGCACCAGCGCCGGCTGGCTGCGGCGCAGCAGCGCCGCCTCGCTGATGCCGAGCGCGTTCGCGAGTTCGGTTTCGGTGGGTTCGCGCTCGAGCTCCATGCGCAGGCGGGCCGAGGTCTCGTTGCGTTCGCGCAGGCGCCGGCGCAACAGGCGCGGCAGGAAGTCCATGTGGCGCAGCTCGTCGAGCATGGCGCCGCGCACGCGGATGCGCATGAACGCGCTGAACTGGTCGCAACGATCCGGCTCGTAGGCGGCGATCGCCTGGATCAGGCCCCACATGCCGGCGTGGACGAGGTCCTGCGCGTCGACGCTCGGCGGCAGACGGCTCGCCAGACCGTGGGCCATCGACTCGACCGTGCTGCGATGGCGTTCGACGACCCGGTCGCGCAGCACGCGGGAACCGCGCTGGCGGTAGCGCCGCAGCAGACCTTCGGTCGAATCGTCGCGTTCCGCCGACCGGCCGCGCACGCGCGGCGTGGCCGCATCGCCATCTGGTTTGGCGTCTTCACCGTCCGCAACAGCCCCTTCCGCAGCAACACCATCCGCCGCGCCC
>CAYMRG010000100.1:0-3669 GCA_964392555.1 uncultured candidatus Brocadiaceae bacterium | reverse complement strand
GAAGTTGCTCACCATGGCACACCCACGAAAGGGATCGTCCGTACGCGCGCCTCCTCGCATCGCACCGCCGCGGCCCCGACCAACCGTCCGGGGTCACGCCAGCTGCCGTTCGTCGCCATGTCGGCTGCGCGACGAGTGCGCAGCGAATCCGTCGACGACCGGCTCGATGGGAAGGAACGAACGAACGATGGCAAGGGTAGCACAACGCCGACACGGCGCAACGTGCCAACATCACTTCTGCGCGGAACGAACGTCGCTCACGCGTCGACGTGACGAACGCGCAGACGCAGACGTCGCATCACTTCGTGCTCGGCTGCGCGCATGCGGCGCCGTTCGCGCACCGTGAGGTCGTCGAAACCGCAGCAGTGCAACAGGCCGTGCACGACGTAGAGCGCGATCTCGGCGCGCGGCGTATGGCCATGCTGCTTGGCGAGGCGTCGCGCGGTCTCGACGCTGACGACCAGCTCGGCATCGTCGCCGAGCGCGAACGAGATCACGTCGGTCGGCGTCGGGTCGTCGAGATACTCTTCGTGGATCGCGGCGATCTCCGCATCGTCGGTGAGCAGCAGCGAGACGGCGAGTTCGGGGCGTTCGGCGAACGCCAGGGTCGCGGCGACGACGCGGCCGAGGAAGGCACGGTCGCAGCCCGAACGCGCCCGATCGGTGACGCTCAGGCGCGGTCGCAGCGACCGCGGCGAACGCGGTGCCCGCTTCATCGGCGCGAGCCGCCGCCGCCCGCGGGGGCGCCGCCTGCCCCCGGCGCGCCGTAGGCGGAGACGATGCGGCTGACGACGGGATGGCGGACGACGTCCGAGGCGTCGAGCCGGACCATGCCGATACCGTCGACGCCTTCGAGCTTGCGGACCGCGTCGGCGAGCCCCGAGGAGACGTTGTGCGGCAGGTCCACCTGCGATGGATCGCCGGTGACGACCATCCGCGAGCCTTCGCCGAGCCGCGTGAGGAACATCAGCATCTGCGGCACGGTGGTGTTCTGCGCTTCGTCGAGGATGACGAACGCGCGATTCAACGTCCGGCCGCGCATGTAGGCCAGCGGGCACACCTCGACGACGTCGCTTTCGAGCCAGCGCGTGCGCGTGCGCGCATCGAGCAGATCCTGCAGCGCGTCGTACATCGGCCGCAGGTACGGATCGATCTTGGCCTGGAAGTCACCGGGCAGGAAGCCGAGCTTCTCGCCGGCCTCGACCGCCGGCCGCACCAGCACGATGCGGCGCACGCCGCCGGCCTTCATCGCCTCGATCGCCTTGGCGACCGCGAGGTAGGTCTTGCCGGTGCCGGCGGGGCCGACCGCGAACACGACGTCGTGCTGGTCGATCGCCTCGAGGTAGCGGATCTGCCCGGGGGTGCGCGGCCGCAGCGCGACGTGACCGCCCTGCGGCGCGTGGCCGGCGTGCCGCATGGACCGTTCGCCGGGGATGGCGCCGTCGACCGACGGGTCGGCGCCGAGCGTCGCGCGCAGGCGGCCGGCGACGTCCTGCGTCGTCAGCCGGCGCCCGGCGCGCATCGTCGCCAGGCAGTCCTCGAGCACGTGTTGCACGACCGCGACGTGGTCGCCGTCGCCGAGCAGCCGCAGGCTGCCGTCGCGGGCCAGCACGCTGACGCCGTGCAGTTCGCGGATCAGCCGGGCGTTGCTGTCGAGCGGCCCGAGCAGCGTCCGCGCCTCCTCGACCGACTGCACGGGAATGTGGAGATCCGCGTCACTCATGGATGCGCCGGAGTGTAGCCGTCAGGTCAACCAGACGAGCACCGGGAACCAGGCGCAGAACGAGAACAGCAGGCTGTCGACCAGGTCGAGGATGCCGCCGTGCGCCGGCAGCAGGTGCGACGAGTCCTTGGCGCCGCAGCGGCGCTTCAGCAGCGACTCGATCAGGTCGCCGGTCTGGGTCGTGAAGTTCAGCACCGCGCCGACCGCGACCGCCGCGACCGCCGACAGCGGCACGGCCGGGGTCAGCAGGGGCGCGCGCAGCACCACGGCCAGCAGCATCGACGTCGCCAGGCTGCCGAGGGCGCCTTCGACGGTCTTGCCCGGGCTGATGTGCGGGATCAGCTTGGTGCGGCCGAACAACCGCCCGAGGCAGTAGCCGCCGATGTCGCCGCCCTTGCAGACCAGCACGACGAACAGCACCGACGGCAGACTGCGGAAGCACGTGCCGATCGCCAGGTAGACCGGCCAGGCGATGTAGACGAAGCCGAGCAGCGTCGCCCCCTGCCGCTCGAGGCCGCGCTGCATGTCGCTGCGGCTGAGGCTGTGCAGGGCCAGCGGGAAGAACAGCGCCAGCGTGCCCGCGATCAGCGGATAGAACTCGTGGTCGATCTGGTGCCAGCCGAGCGGAAAGGCGCTGACCAGCAGGCCGGCGGTGACGATCGGCAACAGCACGCGCGACACCTCGAACCCGCCCATCCGCAGCAGCGCGATGAACTCGAACATGCCGCCGATGCCGAGCAGCGCCAGCAGACCCGCCGACAGCGCGCCCTGCTTGAGGCCCAGCACGGCGGCGTAGTCGAGCCAGTAGACGCCGCCGATCAGCAGCAGCATGGTCGGCGCGAGGATCGCGCGCGTTCGCAGGTCGCTCGCCATCGTCACGCGTCCTCGTTCAAAGCACCTTGCCGAACTTGCGCACGCGCCGTCCGTAGTCGCGGAAGGCCGCGTGCAGGTGTTCGGCGCCGAATTCCGGCCAGCACGCGTCGCAGCTGTAGAGTTCGGCGTAGCTGACCTGCCAGAGCAGGAAGTTGCTGATGCGCAGCTCGCCGGCCGTGCGGATCAGCAGGTCGGGATCGGGCAGGTCCGGCTGGTAGAGGCCCGCCCGGATCGCCGCCTCGTCGATGGCAGCCGGCGTCAGCTCGCCGCGCGCGACGCGCTCCGCCAGCCCCCGCATCGCGTCGACGAGCTCCTGGCGGCCGCCGTAGCTGATCGCGAGCGACAGGCGCATGCCGGTGTTGCCGGCGGTCAGCGCGATCGTCTCGTCGAGCAGCCGCAACACGTCGGGCGCGAGCCGTTCGCGGCGACCGGAGTGCAGCAGACGGACGCGGTTCTGCATCAGCGTGTCGCGCTCGTCGACGAGGAACCGCCGCAGCAGCTTGAACAACAGATCGATCTCGCGCTGCGGTCGCGCCCAGTTCTCCTCCGAGAAGGCGTAGAGCACCAGCGCCTCGACGCCGAGCCGGGCGCATTCGGTGACGGTCGTGCGCACCGCGTCGATGCCGCGCTCGTGGCCGCGGATGCGCTCCAGCCCGGCGCGCTTCGCCCAGCGCCCGTTGCCGTCCATGATCACGGCGACGCTGCGCGGCACGACGAGGTCTTCCGGACCGGCGTCCGGTTTGCCGGCGGGGCTGCCGCGGCGAGCGCTCACCGGACGATGACCTGCTGGCGCTCGGGGCCGACCGAGATCGTGCGCACCGGCACGCCGACGTGGCGCTCGATCGCTTCGACGTAGGCGCGCGCGTTGGCCGGCAGCTCGCCGAACGTCCGCGCCGCGCGCACGTCCTCGGTGAATCCCGGCAGCTCCTCGAACTCGGGCACGGCCCGGTCGAGATCGAACGCCGGCAGCTCGGTCGTGCGCGACCCGTCGGGCAGGCGGTAGGCGACGCCGAGCCGCAGCGGCGTGAAGCCGCGCAGGTAGAGCGGCGCGAGGTCGTGCGAGAGGAGTCCCG
>CAYMRG010000099.1:7675-12257 GCA_964392555.1 uncultured candidatus Brocadiaceae bacterium | reverse complement strand
CTTCTGGCGGCGCGCAGCGCCGCGCAACCTTTGGTTGCGGCCGCAGGACGCGCTGATCTACTACTCCCGCGTTGCCTCGCGTGGCGGCGGATTCGCCGTTGGCGAGCGGGAGTAGGAGTCGCCCCTGGAGACTACAGCGTGCCTGCGGCCCCTTCTGGCGGCGCGTAGCGTAGCGCAACCCTTGGTTGCGGCCGCAGGACGCGCTGAGAACGGCAGCTCCGACCGGAACGTCGGTCGCGTAAGGCGGGCCCGTCGCCGGGCTCCTAGTCGACGTCCACGAACCCATCGTCCGTCGATCATGCGTCACGCCACCTGCCTGCTCGCGTTCCTTCCCGTCTGGTCGGCCGCATCGCTCGCCGCCCAGAGCACCGTGACCCAGCACGGCGAGATCGTCTTCGGGGCCGGGCGACCGATGCCGGGCTCGCTCGGCGCCTCGCCCAACGACTTTCCGGCCGGGGCGGTGATGGCGACGGGATTGCTCACCGGCACCGCCGTCCAGCCGGTGATCGACGCCGAAGGCGGCCTGCTGTTCGTCGCGCGCGCCCGCGGCGACGCGGCGCTCGGCATCACCGGCTCGAACTCGCAAGCGCTGCTCTACGGCCGCGGCGGGCAGGATCTGCGGCTGTTGCTGCGCCAGGACGACCCGATCCCCGGCTTGCCGTCGACCACCCACGTCAGCGACATCGCGGGCTTCCGGATCAGCCCGTTCGGCGCCCACATCCTGATCGGCGTCCATCTGCAGGACGACGTCGTGCCGGCCAACACGCCCGTCACCGCCGACACGGCGTTGCTGCTGGGGCAGCCCGGCGCCTGGCAGGTGCTGATGCGCGAAGGCGATCTCGTGCCGGCCGTCGGCGGCGGCGCCCGCTACGGCGAGATCGACCTGCAGGGCCTGAGCGTCACGTCGACGGGCACGGCGGTGTTCCGCAACAACCTGCAGACCGGTGTCGGCGGTGTCACGACGGTGAACGACGCCATCCTGCAGATCGGCACGCCGGGCAACCTGACCATCGTCGCGCGCAACGGCAGCCCTTGGAACGGCAGCGGCGCGACCGGCGAGGTCGTCGATCGCAGCGTCGCCATCACGAGCTTCGTGGTGACCAACGCGCGCCTGCTCGACGACGGACGCATCGTCCACGACCTCAAGTTCGTGCCGGGGACCGGCAGCGCGACCGCGACGACGAACGACCGGGTGCTCGCCGTCTGGCAGGCCGGCGTCGACACCGTGCTCGCGCGCGAAGGCGATCAGGCGCCGGGCATGCCGCCGGGTGCCGTGTTCGCCGACAGCGGGCTCAGCCCGTTCACGATCCTGCCGGTCGGCGCCGTCAACCGCGCCGGGGTCGTCGCCTTCAGCGTGCCCTTCCCCGCCGGGCCTGGCGGTGTCACGGCGGCCGACGATCGCGCCGTGTTCGTGCACGATGGCACCTCGCTGACGATGGTCCTGCGCGAAGGGAATCCGGCGCCACTCGGTGCGGGCATCACCTTCGGCCACCCCGCGTTCGGCATGGTGCTGACCAACGGGGGGCAGCTCGCGTTCGGCGCCGCGCTGGGTGGCAACGTCACCGCTGGCAACGACTCCGCGCTGTTGCTCGGACCGCCCGGCACGCTCACCGCCATCGCCCGCGAAGGCGATCCGGTGCCGGGCCTCCCGGGCCACTTCTTCGGCGACCTGGCGGGCCTGAGCCTCGGCGCGACCGAACGCAACGACCTGCTCTGCCTGATGCCGGTGAGCAATGGGATCCCGCGCAACGTCGCCATGCAGTACACCGCGCAGCACGGCTGGCGCCCGTTCTTCGACACCGCGGACCCGTTCGTCGGCACCGTCGGCACGACGACGCTGCCGACGACGTTCGGCGCGACGTTGGGGCACAACGCCGACGGCACCCAGACCCTGATGAACAGCCAGGGCGACGTCGCGTTCGCGGCCGCGGCGAACGGCAGCGAGGCGACGACGATCGGCTGCACCTACGTGCGATGCCACGTCGGCACGATGATCGCGACGCCGGCCGTGGTTCCCGCCAGCGGCGGCGTGCCACAGACCTTCGCGATCGACTGCGGCCCCGGCCAGGCCAACCGGTTCTACCTCGTGCTGGCGACCGGCCTCGGCACGCGCCCCGGCTTCCCGTCGCCGCTCGGCCCGCAGCTCGTGCCGCTGAACTACGACTCGACCTGGACCAGCCTGTCACTGTCGCTGCTGAACTCGGCGATCTGGTCCGGCACCTTCGGCTTCACGGATGCCGCGGGCAAGGGCGTCGGGCCAGCCGCATTCACGCCGCCGACCGGCGTGCCGGCGCTCGCCGGGCTGCGTCTGCACCACGCCGCGGTGCTGTTCGACCTCACGCTGGCGTCGCAGTTCGTCACCGAACCGTCCGGCCTGTTGCTGCAGTGATCGCCGGTGCGCCGGCGGCCCCTGCTGGCGGCGCGCCGAGAACACCGCCACGAGAGCACCGTCAGCTGCTCGCCGCCGCGGCCGCGACGCGCTGCGTCACCTGGGCGATGACCCCGGTCGGGATCGCGCGATACAGCCGATCCGGCGGCAGGCAACGCCGCAGGCGGGGTCGGGCGGGACCGAACAGACTGCCATCGGCGGGCAGGTTGACGATCTGCGACCGGCAGTAGTGCAGGATCTGCGCGTCGCGCACCTGCGCGTAGTCGTCGAGCTGCTCGACCTGCAGCGGCCGGCCATGGGCGTCGTACAGCTGCGCGACCTCGGCGAGGAACTGCTGGCCCCACGGTTCGACTTGCAATGCGTGTTCGGCAGCCGTGGCGAACGCGAGATCGGCGGCGGCAACGCCCTGCTCGATGCAGTAGGCCGCGTTCAAGGCGCGGATCGCCTCGGTCAAGGACGGGGAGTGGCCCGCGTTCTCGAGCGGCGCCGCGGGGCCGTCGTAGCAGAGGCCGAGGTGGGCGCGGCAGAAGAAGGCGAACAGGTCCTCGCCGTTGCGCGCCACCTCGTCGTAGATCGCCACCTGCAGCGCGGCGACGCCGAGCGCGGCGGCCGCCGCGATCAGGCAGTCCGCGGGCCGCAGCACGTCGCCTTCGCCGCACAGCTGGGCCGCGACGAACTCCATGAACGTCTCGGCGTTGCCGTGCTTGACCGTCTCCTGCCAGCGGGAATACGCGATGTCGCTGCGTCGCCGCAGGAACAGGACCCAGCGCACCGTTCGCCCACCGGCAGCAGCGGCGAGGGCAGCGACGCCCTGCGGCGGCAGCGCCGAGAACGCTTCGCTCGACAGCAGCACCCGTGGGCTGTCGCCGGCGATCGCCGCGGCGACCGCTGCAGCTTCGCCATCGCCCGCGATCTCGCCGCCGCTCGCCAGCCGCGCGGCGACCTCGTGGTGCGCCCACTGGCCCGCGGCCGGCGCGGGGTAGAGCACACCGTGTTGTGCGAGCCAGGGCGCCCGCGCGTGGAACGACCGCTGCAGGTAGGTCGTCCCGGTCTTCGGCAGACCTGCGTGGACGATCAGGGTTCTCGCCTCCTTCGACGGCATCTTCCGCCGAGCATAGGGGGCGCGCGGGGAACACGGTAGGGCGGCCGCCAGGCGTCCCCCACCCTCCGCAACCGGACGCTCGGTTGCGGCGATGGCCGCGATGTGCTGTACAGGGCCTCCCGGCGGGCCGCGACCGAGTCGCCGTCCGGGACCGCGACCATGAATCCCGATTCCGCCGAACGCCTGCGCCGCCAGATCGCTTTCCTCGCCGAGGTCGACAAGCTCAAGGAGGTCTTCCGGCAGACCATCCTGACGCAGAGCCGCCGCGCGGAGAACAGTGCCGAGCACTCCTGGCACTTCGCGCTGATGGTCGTCGTGCTCGCCGAGCACGCCAACCACCAGCCGCTCGACGTGCTGCGGATCCTGTCGATGGTCCTGATCCACGACCTGGTCGAGATCGACGCAGGCGACACCTTCGCCTACGACGCGCAGCGGATGGCCGACCAGCACGAACGCGAAGCGCGCGCCGCGGATCGCATCTTCGGCCTGCTGCCGCCCGACCAGGCGGCGGCGTTCCGCGCGCTGTGGGACGAATTCGAGGCGCAGCAGACCCCGGAGGCTCGCTTCGCGGCGGCGTGCGACCGCTTCCACCCGATGCTGCTGAACTGCCTCACGGAAGGGCACGCGTGGCAGAAGCACGGCATCACCCACGATCGCGTGCAAGCGCGCAACGCGCAGGTGGCGCGTGGCTCGACGGCGATCTGGAACTACGCGGTCCGCATGCTCGACGACGCGGTGGCGAAGGGTCACCTCGCGCCGGCGCCACCGGGCCCGCCGCAGGCGCCTTGACGGGATCTCCGGTTGCCGGTCCCATGGCCGCGCGGTCTGGCGAGCTGTGCCGCCGCACGGAGGCGAACCGATGGTCACGTGGCAGGACTTCGCGGCCGAGATCCGCCGCAGCGAGGGCGTCGTGTCGCACCTCTACCTCGACACGGTGGGCAAGGTCACGGTCGGCGTCGGCAACCTGCTGCCGACCGTCGCCGATGCCCAGCGGCTGGCGTTCGTCGGGCGCGGCACGCTGCGACCGGCGACGGCGGCCGAGATCGCCGCGGACTACGCGGCCGTGCAGCGGCAGCCGCGCGGCCTGCGGG
>CAYMRG010000099.1:0-7665 GCA_964392555.1 uncultured candidatus Brocadiaceae bacterium | reverse complement strand
GACATGGGCTTCAACCTCGGCACGCACGGCCTGGTCAGCAAGTTCCCATCGTTCACCCGCGCCGTGCTCGCCGGCGACTGGGCCACGGCCGCTCGCGAATCGCACCGACCGCAGGTGCAGGCGACGCGCAATGCCGTGGTACGCGGCTGGCTGCAGCCGACGTCGTTCGGCACCATCCCCTGATCGGCGCCCCCCGGACACGCCATGCACCCGATCCATCTCACGCTCGCATCGTTCGCGCTCGCGGCCGCGCTCTCGGCCCAACAATCCCATGCAGCGGCCGCACCGGCGCCGGCAAGTGCAGGAGCCACCAGCCGCGACGACCGCGCCGCCGAGGCGCTCGGCTGGCGGCTCGGCGTGCAGGCCTGGACGTTCCGCGATCGCACCGCCTTCGAAGCGATCGACACGGCGCACGCGCTCGGCCTGAAGTACATCGAGCTGTATCCGGGCCAGCCGCTGCGGCCCGACAACGACGCCAAGGTCGCGGTGGACATGCCGGTGGCGCAGCGCGAGGCCCTGCGACAGAAGCTCGCCGACTCGCAGGTCCAGGCGCTGGCGTTCGGCGTGGTCGGCTTCGCCAACGACGAGGCGAAGGCGCGCGAGGTGTTCGCGTTCGCCGAGGCGATGGGCATCCGGTCGATCTCCTGCGAACCCGAGCCCGACGCCTGGGACCTCGTCGAACGGCTGGCCGACCAGTACCGGATCGACGTCGCCTGCCACGACCATCCCAAGCCGTCGCGCTACTGGAACCCCGAAACCGTGCTGGCCGCCGTCGCGCATCGCAGCCAGCGGCTCGGCGCCTGCGCCGACACCGGCCACTGGCCGCGCTCCGGCCTCGACCCGGTGGCGTCGCTGGCGCTGCTCGCGGGCCGCATCCGTTCGCTGCACTTCAAGGACATCGCCCCCGCCGACCGCACCGGCGTGGACCAGCCCTGGGGCACCGGCGCGGGCAAGGCGCACGCGATGCTCGCCGAACTCGACCGCCAGGGCTTCCGCGGCCTGTTCGCGATCGAATACGAGACCGGCAGCGGCAAGGAACTCGAGGCGAACGTCGCCCGGTGCATCGCCTTCTTCGACGACGAAGCGCGCGCGTTCGCGGCGCAGCACCAGACGCCGGACCACGGCGCCGCGCGGTAGCGCGACCACGATGCGACACGCACGCCGACTCCTGCTGCCGCTCGGTCTCGCCACCGCCGCGGCGACCGCGCAGGACTGGCGACTGGTCGATCCGCTGCGGCAGGTGGCCGCGTGCGCGGCGTTCGACGCCCACCGCGGCCGCGTCGTCACGGTCGGCGACCGCGGTGAGACGCGCGAATGGGACGGCGCGCACTGGCTGCACCGGCCGATCGCGGCGCTGCCGGCGCTGCCGATCGCGATGGCGTTCGACGCGGCGCGCGGCGTCACGGTCGCCCTGACGACCGATTCGGCGACGTTGCGCACGTTCACCTTCGATGGCTCGACGTGGACCGAACGCACGCCGCCCACGGCGCCGCCTATGCGGCTCGGCTGCGGCCTCGCCTTCGACGCGCTGCGCCAACGGCTCGTGCTGTTCGGCGGTGGCGTGCTGCAGGCGCTCGACGACACCTGGGAGTGGGACGGCATCACCTGGCAGCAGCGCGCGACCGCGGCGCGACCGGCGGCGCGGTCGAACGGCGCGATGGCGTTCGACCTCGCCCGCGGTCGCTGCGTGTTGTTCGGCGGCGAGGACGCTGCCCTCGGCCCGTTCGGCACGATCTACACCGACACCTGGGAGTGGGACGGAACGACGTGGACGCAGGTGTTCCCGGCGACCGTGCCGAGCGCGACCACCGGCCTGGCACTCGCCTACGACGCGGCGCGCCAACGCAGCGTGCTGTTCGGCAGCGGCCCCGGCGGCGCGCAGACGTGGGAGTTCGACGGTGCGACGTGGCAACCGCGCACGGGCGTCATGCCGCCGTCGCGCTACCACGGCGCGCTCACCTACGACGCCGACCGCGCCCGTTGCGTGCTGTTCGGTGGGCGGATCACGACGGTGGCCCAGGACCTCTGGGAGCTGGACGCCGCGGGCTGGACGCCGCGGCCCACGCCGATCGCTCCCGCCGAGCGCAGCGGCGCCGCGCTGGCGCATGCGGCGACCCGCGACCGCACCGTGCTGTTCGGTGGCTACGTCACCGCGGCGATGGCCGACACCTGGGAATGGGACGGCCGAACCTGGCAGCAGCGGCAGCCGCCGGTCTCGCCGCCGCCGCGCAGCAAGCATTCGCTGTGGAGCGACGGCACGAACGTCTACGCGTTCGGCGGCCTCGGCGCGACCTTCGCGTTCCTCACCGACACCTGGCGCTTCGACGGCACGACGTGGCTTCCCATGGCCTCGGCGCAACCGCCACCGGCGCGGCAGTTCCAGGCGGTCGCTTACGACCCGACCAACGGCGGCGCGCTGCTGTTCGGCGGCCAGACGCCCGGCAACGCCTACCTCGGCGACACCTGGAGCTGGGGCGCTGGCGGCTGGACGCTGCGCACGCCGAGTGCGGCGCCGAGTCCGCGCGCCGGCGCGGCGATCGCCGCGGCGACGGCGCGGAACGTGGTGGTGCTGTGGGGCGGCGTCGGCCCGGGTGTCACCCTGCTCGCCGACACCTGGGAATGGGACGGGGTGAGCTGGCACGCGCGCACGCCTGCCCACGTCCCGGTCGCGACCGGCCAGCACACGATGACCTTCGAGCCGGGCCTCGGCGTCACCGTGCTGCTCACGCGCACCGGCCAGTACGACCCGCGCCTCGCCGTCTGGGTGTGGACCGGAGTCGACTGGACGCCGGTCGCCACCCAGACGGACACTACCAGTTCGGCGTGGCTCATGGCCGCCGCCACGGTGGGCGCGGTGCGACTCCACGATGGCGAGCACCTCGTCGAACTCAGCGACCTGCCGCCGCGCGTGCGCCACTACGGCACCGCCTGCGGCTCGCCGCCACCGCGCCTCGACGCCGATGCGTGGCCGCGCCCGGACACCGCCGAGTTCGCCGTGTCGTTCGCGGCCCACACGCCGAACGCACCGATCGTCGCGGCCCTCGCGACGCAGGCGATCGCCGCGCCGCTCGCCGGCTGCACGCTGCTGGTCCGCCCCGACGGCCCGCTCGCCGTCGTCGTCGCGAACGGTTTCGGCGCGGCCGCGCTGCCCGTGCCGCTGCCGCCGCTGCCCGGCCTGGTCGGCTTCCCGATCGTCGCGCAGGCGTGGAGCCTGTGCGCGACGGGCGTCTGCGCGACCGACGGCCTCGAGCTGACGCTCGGTCGCTGATGCGCGCGTCAGTGCATCCAGACCTCGATCGCGTTCGTCACCGTGAAGCCGCCGGGCGCGCTGCTGTCGAGCAGCAGCGCCTCCGCGATCAGGTCCGAATCGACCAGCGCCGGGTCGTTCGGCACCAGGACCGGCAGCGCGAACGTGCGGACGCCCCCCCGCGCCGCGACACCGGCGGCGGCAGCTCGTTCGGACACCACGCACGGACGCCGCCAACGCGCTCTCTCGCCGGACGGATGGCCGTCGACCTGCCGGTGCCCGCCGACGAGGTCGGCGACCTACCCGCCGACGTCGAACGTGAGCCGCTGCACGAGCGCGTCCGGCGACGCGTCCGGCGAGCCGTCGGCCCGCCAACGGAGCGGCACCGCGGCAGGCAGCGGTTCACCGATCAGCCAGATCGTCGCGTGGAACGGCGCCTTCGGCCACGGTCCCAGCTCGGGCACGGGGATGGAGTCGCTGCCCCAGGCTCCGGAGCGCACCGTCTCGAGCTCGTTCATGGTCAGCACGACCGCAGCACGGTCGGGGTTGGCGGGCTCCGCTGCCGGGGGCCGCACCTCCCCCTTCACCAGGGTGACCGACCACCCTGGAAACGCGCCGGCAAGGCCACGCGCGGGATCGCGGACCAACGTCGGCACCTCGAACACCTTCGTGAAGCCGAGGCCGACCCAGCGCACCAGCAGCGCGCGCCGCTGGTCGCTCGTCAGCCGCCCCGCGGCCGCCTCCGCCGCCAGCCAGGCCGCGGCGTCGCTCCCTGCGTGCAGCGACGCCGCGTCGCGACCGCACAAGCCGTCGACGAGCGCCGCGTGCTGCACAACGGTCAACTCGCGCGTGCGCAGCTCCGCCCAGGCGTCCAGGGTGAAGGACTCCTGCCCCGTCACCTCCGCGACGAGGGAGTCGGTCGGCAGAACGCCGACCACGATCGACGCGAGCACCGGCCGCCCCGCGAACGTGAGGATGCTGAACGCAGCGAAGGGCGCGAGCAGCAGCATGGCAACCGCAGCGCGCAGCGGACGTCGCGGCAGCGGGCACAGGGCGGCGACACCGACCATGGCCATGGCCATGGGGACCGCTTCGAGAGCCAGCCTCAGCTTGCTGCCGCCACCGCCGAGCATGGCGATGGTGACGACGCACGCGCCCGCCACGGCGACCACGGCCGCGTGCCGAAACCAAAGGTAGCGCGTGCGCGAGTTCACGATCGACGGTCCGGAATGCGCTTCCGCGGTTCGCGGCGTTGGCGCAACGCGCCGGCCATCCTGCCGCGCAGGATCGATCTCGTCCAGCAACCACCGGCTGGCCCGCTTGTCCCACCACCACGACCGAGCGCGCCGCTTACGCCGCACTCGGCCGCGGCGGTTGGCGCGCAATGCAGCTAGCGCGCCGGCACGACGCCCTGACGCTGCAGCATCGCCTTGCCCGCATCGCTCGCCAGCCAGCGCACGAACCGCTTGACGCGTCCGCTCGGCTCATCGCGGTAGTAGACGTAGAGCGGCGCGGCCAACGGGTAGCTGCCGTCCGCGCACGTCGCCGCGGTCGGCAGCACGGCCTTGCCGCCGGCCGTCGCCGCAAGCGGCACGATGTGCAGGTCGTCGGCCCAATCCATCGATGTCACGAGCAGCGCCTCACGGTGCGCCAGGAAAGCGCCGACCTGGTCCTTCCGGATCTGCTTGGCACGGGGCGGTTGGCCCTCGAGCACCGCATGGCGCAGCACCAGCGAGGTGAACTGCCCTCCGCCATGCACGAACTCGATCTCGTCGCCGACGCCGCTCGGCATCGTCACGCCGAGTTGTGACCAGCGGCAACCGTTGCCCCCTGCGACCAACGCGCGAACCTGCCCGGCGTCGAGCGACGCGAGCGCATTCTCCGGGTGCACGGCGACCACGGCCACGCCCCAGCCGATGCACGCCTCCAGGACCGGCACCCCCGCCTTCGTCATCTGCAGGAGCTCGACGTCCTGGACCCGCCTCGTCGCCAACGCCAGGTCGGCATCGCCTACGCTGAGCTTGGCCAGGCCAGCACCCGTTCCGCCGCCAGAGGCACGCACGTGCAACGTCGCGTCATCCCGGCAGTCCGCGATCCATTGCGCCATCACATCCACCAGGAAATCCGAGCCAGCCAGGTGCACCTGCAGGTCGGGCAGCGCCGGCGCGTTCGCCGTGGCGGCGACCAGGAACTCCGCGGGAATCGGCCCCGCGTCCGCCTCCTGCTCCCACAGGATCTGCAGCACCGCCCAGCGCCCACTGCTGCGCACGAGCTGCACCGAGTTGATGCCGCGCAGGAACGGTTCGCCGTCGCGCGCGTGCCGCCCCTCGTAGGTCGAGAACACGTGCGCGAGGTCGCCGAAGCGCTGCACGCGCCGCGCGACCTCGACCTCGAAGAAACCGTCGCGCTCGAGCGACGCTCCGGCGCGCCGCACGTAGTCGTCCACGGTCAACACGAGCGGCTGCATGCCGCCGTCCTTGCCCTTGACCATCGCCACCATGCGCCCATCGACGGCGAACAGCGAGCGCAGGCGCGCCCAATCGCGCTGGACGCCGGCGGCCCCGGAGATCGTCGCATAGAGCGCGTCGAGCACCGCCTCGGGCGAAGCGACGTCGGCGGCCTGCGCCGCGGGTTGGGAAGGTTGCGACTGCGGCGCGGCCGCGAGGGCCATCGCCAGACCGACGGAAAGGAGGCTCATCATGCAAACACCTGGAATGGCAACGCGCCGCCGCCGCCGCAGTCCCTTATGCCCTCATTGGCCGATACGCAGCAGCACGCCATTGCTGGTCGTCGCACCGAGCGTATTGGCGGTGGCGTCGAATACGAAGGCCTGCGCCGTGAATCGCTGGCCGAGCAGCAGTGGCTGGTTGGGGATCGCGATCGACCAATCCCCGGTCGCCCGCAGTTCGAACGCGTCGATCGCGGTGTGCAGCGCGCAGGCGGGCATGCCGGCGATGGTCAGGTCGATCGGCAGCGGCTGGCCGAGGTAGCTGCCCGTGTCCGCACCGAGCATGCCGAACCACGGCGCCGCGGCCGGCGCAGCCGTGACGCGCAGATGGATCGTGCGGCCCAGCCGTGGCGGATCCTCGCCGACCAGGCGCGGCACCCCGGTCGAGCCAGCGCACCCTGCGCCGCTCGGGCGCACCCACGCCGCGGCCGGATCGCCATAGGTGAACGTGTCGCGGTCGTCGGCGCCGACGAACAGACCGCGGCTCGGGTCGAAGGCCAGCGCGTGCAACGCGAAGCCACTCGCGACCGTCGGTCCGGGCACGAACTGCCACGCGCCGTTGTGCAATTCGTGCACGCCGCCGCCGGCGGTCGGCAGCAGCAGGTAGACGCCGCGCGCTGCGTCATAGGCGAAGCGGCCCGCCGCAGGCATCGTCGGGATCGCGAGCGGCAGCCAGTCGGCACCGCTCCACGCCCAGAACGCGCCGCCGACGCGCAGCACGCACTGCTGGAGGTCGACGTCGAAGAACAGCTCGCCTTCGTCGGCGGTCGGCGTGGTCGTCGGCTGCATCGGCGTCCACGCGAGCCCGTCCCATTCCCAGGTGTCGCTCTGCCACACCGGGATACCCGATCCCAGCAGCCCACCGCCGAACAACACCGTGCGGCCGCGCGCGCGGTCGAACGCCATCGCCGGACGCGTCCGGTAGCGCGGATCGGTGGGCTGCGTCGGCACGGTGGTCCAGGTCTGCCCGTCCCATTCGTTGACGACGCCACCGTCCTGGAAGAACGTCGTATCGTGGCCTCCGCCGTAGACGTGGGTCGCCCCGCCGAACACGATCAGCCGACCGCGCCGACTGTCGAACGCCATGCCGTGGTCGAAGCGCGGCACCGGACCGGGGCCCAGCATTTCGAGCTCGCCGTCGCGCACCGACCAGGTCTCGTTGATCGGTTCGACGGAGAAGTAGTGGTAGCCGCAACTCGTCAGCATCCGCCCGCCCCACGCATCGTAGGTGAGCGTGCGCACCCATCCGGGCAGGCGACGGCCCGCGCTCGGCTGCGACCAGCCGCTGGCGTCCAGGTACCACGTGCCGAGGTTGTTGCCATGGCACGCGGTGACCACCGTGCGATCGCGGTTCGGGTCGTACCAACCGACGCAATGGTCGCGGCGCGCCGGCGCGCCAGGTCCTTCGAGCGAGCTGTAGGGAATCGCGAACGACGGCCAACTCACCTCGCCAGGGTCATGGATGCCGCCGCTCTGCAGCAGCCCCATCTGCGCCGCCACGACCAGCAGGCAGACGCCATAGACGAGGGCCAGCCCCTGCATCGAGGTGACCCCCGCCACCCCCGCCCCGACCAGCGCCCCCGCCGCCACCCACGGCGTCCAGCTCTTCAGCACCCCCTCATCCACCGCCCCATGCGCCCGATGCGCCTTCAACGACCGCCACGAGGTCGCGACAATGGTCAGCAGCGAC
>CAYMRG010000098.1:0-12334 GCA_964392555.1 uncultured candidatus Brocadiaceae bacterium | reverse complement strand
CAGGGCCTTCACCTGCGCGCTCTGCGCGCAGGTGGTAGGCCCTGCAGGATTCGAACCTGCAACCAGGCGGGTATGAGCCGCCAGCTCTGACCATTGAGCTAAGGGCCCGAGGGCCACCGGGTATACCATGGCACCTGCTTCCCTACATGCCCAACCTCGACCACAACGCCATCGTCACGCGGCTGCGCATCATGCAGGCGGACATCCGCGCCGCCCTGCGCGCGCACATGAAGAGCCAGGAGCTGGCTGTGCTGGCGCGGGTGGCGCGCGACGATGCGGGCGACACGGTGTTCGGCATCGATGCGGTGGTCGAGGACGTGCTGGTGCAGCAGTGCCAGGAGTGGGGCAAGACGCAGCACTTCATCCTGATCTGCGAAGGTCTCGACGCGGGCGGGATCCAGTTCGGGCAGCCGGGCAGGGGCGGGCCGCCGTTCCGGCTGCTGGTCGACCCGATCGACGGCACGCGCGGCCTCATGTTCGACAAGCGGCCGGCCTGGTGCCTGATGGGCGCGGCGCCGGACAAGGGCGCGGCGACGCGGCTGCAGGACGTCGAGGTGGCGGTGATGACCGAGCTGCCGACGACGCGGCAGGCGGCGAGCGACGTGCTGTGGGCGATCCCGGGCAAGCCGGCGTTCAGCGAACGGCACGATCTGGCGACCGGCGCGGCGCGACCGATGAAACTCCTGCCGAGCAAGGCGACCACGCTGAAGCACGGCTTCGCGACGGTGGTCAGCTACTTCCCGGGCGGCAAGGAGCTGCTGGGGCGACTCGAGGAAGCGATCCTGACGCGCGCGCTCGGCAAGCTGGATCCGAACAAGGCCGACGTGTTCGCCGACCAATACATCTCGTCGGGCGGGCAGCTCGCCGAGGTCGCGCTCGGGCGCGATCGGTTCGTTCTCGACGTGCGACCGCTGGCGCTGAAGAAGCTCGGCGTGGCGACGTCACTGACGTGCCGTCCGTATGACCTGGTGACGTGGCGGGTGGCTTCGGCGGCAGGCTGCGTGGTCTGCGATCCGTTCGGCGACCCGCTGGATGCGCCGCTCGACACGACGACCAACATCGCGTTCGCGTGCTACGCCAACGCGCAGCTCGCCGACCTGCTGATCCCGATCGTGCGCGACGAGGTGAAGCGCTACCTGGGCTGATCGGCCGGCGGTTTCAGCCGGGACGGCGGTGACCTCGGGTGGGCCGCGTGGCTAGTGGCAGATCCAAGGAGACCCTGCCATGACCCGAGCGAACCCGTTGCTCGCCGCCGCCAGCCTGCTCGCGGCGAACACACTTGCCCAAGCGCCGATCCTGCAGATGGATCCGTCCGTCGTCGTGACGATGACCGGCGCCACCGCCAACCACCAGCTGCAGGCACCGGCGGGCGCGCTGTTCGGCGTCTTCGCCGACGTCGCCGGCGGACCGATCGACCTGCTGGGCGAACGGCTCTACCTCGGCCTCACGCCGGCGATGATCGCCATCCATTCGGGCGTGGTGCCGAGTGGCGGCCTTGCGCAGGGCTCGCTGCACCTGCCGTTCGTGCCGGGTGTCGCGGGCCTCGTGCTCTACGGCCAGGCGGTCGTGCTCGACGCGAATGCGCCGAACGGCCTGTTCCTCGCCAGCAATGGCGCGAGTTCGCTGGTCCATACCGGCCCGGGCGCAGTCGTCGCGACGTTCGACAACCTCGCCGGCTACACCGGCTCGTTCGCGGCCGACGTCGCCGGCCACCTCCGCGGCGGCGCCGTCACGCACCGCACCTATGTGACCGTCGATCCGCAGGGCATCCCGTTCAGCATCGGCATCCGGTCGCCGCTCGACGGAACCGGCTGTCGCGAGCAGATGGTCTACCGCCCGCAGAACCTCGGCGCGACCGGCGAGCCGGAGCTGATCGTCGGCATCGCGTGGCGGCACGAACCATCCACCTTCTTCGGACCCGACTTCTTCCCGTGGTTCGAGCTGCGCGCCGGGCACACCGACGTCGTGCCCGACTACACGATCGACTCGTTCTCGTCGCTGCCGGTGTTCCCCAACTCCGGCCTCGACCAGACATTCGCCGCGAACGAACGGCCCGGCGCACCACCGCAGTTGCTGTTCCAGGGCAGCTACACCGTCGATCCCGCGGCGGCGCTGCCTGGCGGCTACGTGCCGTTCCCGCTCGCGGCGCCGTTCGCCTACGACGGCGTCTCGAGCCTGCTGCTCGACTTCCGCACGCACGCCTCGCCGAGCGGCGGCATCAACGGCAGCCGCGTCTGGCTGATGGTGCAGTCGACGGCGCAGCCCAACTCACGCGTCGTCGCGCACGGTGCGGCCGGCGCGCCGATCGACCCCGATCTCGTCACGTCAGGGACCGGCGACAACGCGATGCACGAGCTGCTGGTCGAGTTCGCGCGCGTCGAGACGTCCGCGCAGTCGCCGTGGCTGTCCGCCAACCTCCCGGGTCCCGACTACGGCACCCCGGTGATCGCGCAATCGCTGCCGTGGGGCACGAGCATGACGTTCGCCTATCGCGGCGCCAGCAATTCGAGCGGCGCGAACGCGACCGCGTGGTCGCCGTCGCCGGACGTCGCCGACGGCATGCCGTACCTGCAGTTCCGCGTCGTCTTCCACAGCAACCTGCTCACCGGCGAACGACCTGTGCTCGACACGCTCGTCGTGCCGGTCATCTGACCGTCAACTGACCGGTCAGCCGACGAAGCGCGCGCCGGGGCGACGCCAGCCGTCGACCTGCACGATGCGGTCCTCTTCGGCGATCCACGCGCTGAGCCGGCCGCCATAGACGCAGCCGGTGTCGAGGCCGACGCACTGCGGGCGAACGACCAATCCGCGGCGCGCCCAATGGCCGAAGACGACGCGCTTCGTGCCGCGGTAGAAATCGTCCCACGGCCGATACGGCGGCCCCGGCGGCGGCCAGTCGTCGGCCGGCGGTTGGCCATCGGCGTCGATGTAGCGGACGTTGACGGCGAAGTTCACCTCGTCGGGCGTCAGGTGCGCGAGATGCGCCTCGTCCCAGCGCGGGTGCAGCCCGGCGTGGACCATGATCGCGTCGTCGAACACGCGCACGACCGGCTGTGCGCGCAACCACGCGCGCTGCGCGTCGCTGCCTTCGCGGGCCTTCTTCAGCCAGTGCAGGTCATGGTTGCCGAGCACCGGCTCGGCGCCGAGCGACATCAGCAGCGCGAGCGTGCCCGGCGAGTCGGGCCCCTTGTTGACGAGGTCGCCGACCGGCAGCAGCCGATCGCGCCCCGGCGCGAACGCGACGGCCGCGAGCAGCCGTTCGAGCGGTTCGCGGCAGCCCTGGATGTCTCCGATGAAGATGCGGCGCATCGATCTGGTGGCGGTGGCGACCCGCTGACGGCATTGTTCCGACTGCCCGCCGCTTCACAACGTCGAACTCGTGCCGCCCGCCCTCCGCCCGCCCGCCACCTCGCCATGACCAAGCTGCTCCGCGCGGCGGGCTCGATCTCGGTCTTCACGCTGCTGTCGCGCATCCTCGGTCTCTACCGCGACCGCCTGATGGCGCAGACGCTCGGCGCGAGCTGGGTGCAGGGCACGTTCTTGCTCGCTTGGACGCTGCCCAACCTGATGCGGCGCCTGCTCGGCGAAGGAGCCTTGTCCGCGTCGCTGGTGCCCGCCTACGCGCGCGCGCGGCGCAGCGGCGACCTCGGCGAGGCGCGCCGGCTGCTGGCCGAGGTCGTGGGGGCGGTGGTCACGCTGCTGACGCCGCTGTGCCTGCTGGTCGCGCTCGCGAGCCTGCTGCTGCCGGCCGAATGGCTGCCCGCGCCCGAGCGCGGCGGCGTGCCGGCGATGCGGCTGCTGCTGGCGCTCAACTCGGTGCTGTTCGTCTACGCGCTGCCGGTCTGCCTGACCGCCGTGTTCTCGGGTGCGATGAACACGCTCGGCATGTTCGCGCTGCCGGCGGCGGTGCCGATCGTGCTCAACCTGTTCTGGATCGCGGCGCTGCTGCTCGCGAAACCGCTCGGCATCACGGTCGACACGGAGATCGCGAACTTCGCGGCGTGGTCGCTGTCGATCGGCGGCTTCCTGCAGTTGCTGCTGGTCACCGTGCCGCTGTGGCTGCGCGGCGAACTGCTGCGGCCTCGGCTCGGCCTGCCCAGGCGCGGCACCGCGGCGTTCACGGTGTTCGCGGCGATGGGCCCGACCGTCGTCGGCATGTCGCTGAACCAGGTCAGCAGCCTGCTCGACCAGCTGATGGCCTACTACCTCGTCGCGCCGGGGGCCGTCACCTACATCTACCTCGCCAACCGGCTGCTGCTGTTCCCGCACGCGCTGACGGCGATGTCGGTCGCGGTCGCGGTGTTCCCCAAGCTCGCCCACGAAGCGAGCGACACCGATCGCAACGGCCTGCGCAGCACGCTCGACGCCGCGGCCGGTGCGACGATCCTCGTCACACTGCCGGCGGCGTGCGGCATGATCGTGCTCGGCGACGACATCGTGAACGTGCTGTTCCACGGCGGGCAATTCCACACCGAGGACGTCGCGCCGACCGTGCTGACCTCGTCGTGCCTCGTCGCCGGGCTGCCGTTCCTCGGGCTCGCGCAGCTCTATGCCCGCGCCTTCTACGCCGTCGGCGACAACGCCGGGCCGGCGCGGCTGGCGGTCAAGCTCGTGCTGCTCAACGCCGTGCTGAACCTGACGCTGCTGCTGACCACCAGCCTCGCCACCGCCGGGCTCGCGCTGTCGAGCAGCCTGTCCTCGCTCGCCAACGCGGTGTTCCTGGCGCGCGGCTTCCGCCGCCATGCGGCGCCGGGGCACGCGCTGGCCGGGTCGTGGCTGCGGTCGATCGTCGCCACCGCGGCGATGTGCGCGGTGCTGCCGTTCGTCCGCTTCGCCGCGCCCGACGCCTCGCTGCTGCACCGGGCGCTCGGCAACGTCGCGGCGCCGATGGCGATCGGCATGGTCGTCTACCTGGTCGCACACCTCGCGCTGCGTTCGCCCGAACTCGCGCTGCTGCGCCGGCGCCGCCGGTGAGCGTGCGTCACTCGACGCGTTCGAACTCGAGGAAGCTGTAGTCGTCCTGGTAGATCGTCAACGTGCCGCGCGCCACGGCGATGCGCCGCACTTCCTTGTCGCCCGCGTGCTCGAGCTGCACCTGGCCGTGGTCGTCGATGAGATAGCCGAGCCGGATCTCGGTCTCGATCTGGTCGTCCTTGACCCGCCAGCCGCGCACGCTCGAACGGCACAACGGCGTCTCGCCGTCGGCTGCCGGCGCGATCACGGTGAGGAACATGTGGCGGCGCGAGATCACGAGGTAGCCGCGGCTCGGCCGCACCTCCTCGTGGTTCTCGACGACGCGCCGACGCAGCTCGTAGACGCCCTCGAGCGGGCTGTGCGGCGGCTGCACCGGCTCCTTCTGCTCCTCCGCCTGCTGCGCCGGCGCCGGCTTCGGCTCCTGCGGTTTGGGCTGCGGCTCCTGTGGCGCCCGCGCTGCGACCAGCAGCGCCAGCGCTGCTCCGGCGAACCAAACCTGCCACGACTTCGTCGTCATGCGTTCTCCGCTTCGTTGCGACTGCGATCGACGGCCGTCAATCGACGGCCACGACGATACCGTCGAGGACGTCGCCGGCGGCAAGGTCGACGAGGCTCGAACCACTCCACGACACCTTGGCGCCGGCGGCACCGCCCTGCCACTGCGCCTGGATCAGCGCCTTGCCGGGCAGCAGGTGATCGAGCGCGAACGCGCCATGATCGTCGGTGGCCACCGCCTCGCCGTCGCCGCAGTAGACGAACGCGCCGACCAGCGGCCGGAGCGTCGACCTGGCCACGACGCGGCCGCGAACCCGCGCGCCGCGGACCAACACCAGGTGCAACGGCTCACCGGGCTGGCTGCGCACCGGCTCGTAGGCGATGTCCCCCGGCGTGCCATCGACCAGCAGCCAGGGCTGCATGCGGGCCGGCAGGTGATCGAGCGCGAACGTGCCGTCGGCGCCCGGTCGCGTGTCGACGCCGGGCAGGCCGCGCGCGAACACGCGCAGCGTCGTCGGGTCGATGCCGCCCGGCGTCTCGACGCGGCCGGTGACGGTCGCGCCGCGCGCGACCGCGACGATCGCCGGCGAATCGTCCGCCGGCACCTCCTGGTGCACGATCGCGTAGCCGCGCGCCCGCACGCGCAGCCCGAGGTGTCCGCAGCGCGTGTCGATGCCCTCGACGACGAAGCGACCTTCCTGGTCGCTGCGTGCCGAACCCAGCACGACGCCGTGTTCGCCGCCGCCCATGACGATCACCTCGGCATCGACGACCGGAGCGAGGCCGAGGCTGCGCCAGCCATAACACCACGTCGCCACCGCTTCGCCGATCCGGCCGCGCACCGCGCCCGGCGCGTGCAGTTGGATCGGCGGCAGCTCGTCGCCGCCGGTGACCAGCGCGTAGCCGGTGCCGATGCCCGGGCCACGGTAGCGGACGAACGCACGCCCTGGCACGAGGTCCCGGCCGACCGTCGTCGCCGCGCCCGTCGCGACCAGTTCGCCGAGCGGCAACGGCGGCGACGGCGCCGTGAACGAGAGGCGATCCGGGAAGAAGGTCAGCTCGAGCCCCGTGAGGTCGTCGACGCCGACGAAGCGCAGCGTCGTCCGCGTCCCCTGCCAGGCGGCGAACAGCCACCAGGCCGCGCCGGCGACGGCGCACACCGCCAGGACCCGGATCGCGATCGGGATGCGGGCGAAACCGCGGGCGCGCGCCGGTGGTGCGGTGCGGCGGCGGCGACTGGCGGGTGCGGTGGGCGCGGGCTCGGACACCCCGTCACCATAGCTGCTGCGGCCGCAGCGTTGGCATTCCAGGGGCATCCCCGCACACTGGCGCCATGCACGTCTACCTGCTGCGCCACGGCCACGCCGAAGAACCCGGGCTCGGCCGCCCCGACGCCGCGCGCGCGCTGACCGACGAGGGCCGCGAACGCCTCGAGCGGGCGAGCCCGACCTGGCGCCGGCTCGTCACGACGCCGGATTTGCTGCTGTGCAGCCCGCTGCTGCGCGCCCGGCAGACGGCCGAACGGTTCGCCGACGCGGTTCGCTGCCACGGCGCGCCGCGGATCGAAGCCTCGCTCACGCCCGACGGAGACGTCGCCGCGACGCTGGCGCTGCTCGAAGCCGAGAACCGGAGCGGCACCAGGTCGGTGGCCGTGGTCGGCCACGAGCCGCATCTCGGCTACCTGTTCGGCCTGCTGGTGACCGGCCATCCGCGCCTGTCGATCCCGCTGAAGAAGGGCATGCTGGTCGGGCTCGAGATGGAGTCGCGCGCCAGCTCGCTCGCCAACCTGCGGTTCGCAATCGCGCAGCGCAGCGCCGGCGAGCTGGCGTGAACCGGGCGACGCGGCTCGTCATTCCCGCTTGCGGACGATCGCCACCACGACGTCGGTGAGGCCGTTGGCCGGCACGACGAGCTCGGCGCATTCGTAGCTCGCACCTTGGGACTGCAGGATCGGCCGGTAGCGGCCAGGCGTGACGCCGCGCACGGTGAACACGCCGGTCGAGCGATCGACGTTGGTGCCGAGGCCACCGCCAGAGTCGCCCTTGGCCTCGTCGAGCCGCTCGAGGCGCAACCAGACCCAGTCCCGCTCGCCGCTGCTCGGCCCGAGCGCTGCGAGGTCGATCCGCCCCGCGACGGCGACCGTCGCCTGCATCACGATCCGCAGGTCGTCGACCGGGGAGCCGATCGTCAGGTCGAACTCGGGCGTGCTGCCGACGCCCGGCGGCTCGCCGCCGTTGGCCTGCACGCGCCAATTGCCCTCCGGCACCTGCGGAAACGCGAAGGCGCCGTCCGCATCGCTGACGGTGCGGAGGGCCGAGACGTTGCGCCCCTCGTCCTTCAGCCGCCCCGCCGCGCGCACGCGAACGCCGGCGACGGGTCGGCCGTTGGCGTCCACGCACACGCCGTGGATGGACGACGTCGTGATCTCGATCGGCAGATCGCGGGTCTCGCCTTCGGTCAGCTCGAGCTGCCGCGTCCACAGCGGATCCATCAGCATCCCCGACGCCGTGTTGCGGCCGAACACCGTCAGCACCGGCTTGCTGGCGACCGGCACCTGCTCGAAGTCGAAGCGACCGTTCTCGTCGACGTGCGTGCCGGCGCGGAAGTCGATGCCGTTGATCGAGACCGAGTTGCCGAACGCCGGCTGCCCGTTGAGGAACACCGTGCCGGTAAGCCGGGCGACCGGGCCTTCGATCGGCTTGGCGCCGGCTTCGATCTGCACGCGCGTCGTCTGGCCGGCGGTGATCTCGAACTCGGTGCGCTGCTCGCTCCGCTTCATCCACATGCTCTCGAAGAAGCCCATGAAGCCGCCCGGCGAGCGGATCGCCTCCAGCGACTCGACCACCACCAGCTCGTAGTTGCCCGGTTGCAGCGTCGCGCGGAACGCGCCCTCGGCGTCGGCGGTCAGCAGCTGCGGCATCGCGAACCCCATGTCGTTGCGGCCGTCGCCGGGCCGGCGCATCAGCGTGACCGAGAACTTGCCCGGCAGCGCCGGCCGACCGCCTTCGAGCAGCTTGCCGTCGAGCAGGCCGGGTGCTCCCAGCACGAGCACCAGTTCCTCGCCGGGCTTCGCCTCGCCACCGACCGTGCCCCACTTCGGGTGATCCACCGACACCTTCAGCGTCTCGCCGCGCAGCTTGTCGATCGTCAGCCGGCCGTCGCGGCCGGTGCGTCCGCAGTGCATCGGCATGTCGAGCAGCCGATCCTTGCCGCGCGCCTCGCCGTAGACCGAGGCGTTGCGGATCGGCTGGTCGGCGGCATCGACGACCCGCACCAGGAACGCCTGCGGCGCGGTCAGTTCGAGCCGAACGGCCACGTCGCGGTCGCCGATCGCGCACGTCGCGAAGGCGGTCGCGAAGCCGGGCGCATCCGCCAGCAGCGTGTATTCCCCCTGCAGCAGGTTGGCGATCTGCCAGGTGCCGTCGTCGCGGTGGTGCAGGCGGTCACGCAGGTCGACGGGCGGCGCGAAGCCGAGCAGCGCCATCTCGGCGGCACCGCGGCCGGCACGGCCCTGCAGCAGCCGGAAGCGCGGCGACGCGATCGGCTGGCCGTCGGCAGCGACGACCGTCGCCGTCACCGCGAAGGTCGCGGGCAAGGTGACGACGACGTCGCCGGCGATCGACTGCGGCTCGGCGAGCACCCAGGCGCTGCCGGGCCCGCGGCGCGCCGCGACCGTCACGCGACCCGGCGCGAAGCCCTGGCCCGTGAAGGCCCCGTCGGCACCCGTTTTGCCGAGCCGCTGCGCGAAGTCGAACGGCACGCTGTTCAACGTCGAACCCGCGAGCACCTCGGCATCGGCGACCGGTTCGCCCTTCGTGTCGAGGACCTTGCCGACCAGTTCCTCGCCGCGCTTCATGACGATCCGACCGACGTCCTTCGTCTGGCCGGCGCGTGCCTGGACGCTGGGTTTGAGGTCGGACAGGTAACCGCTGCAGGTCGTCGCCAGGAGGTTGCTGCCCGGCGTGACGCCGACCAGACGGAACCGCCCGTCGGCGTCGGTCAGGGTCTTGGGCAACGGCAGGTCGTCGAAGGCGCGCTGGACCCAGGCCGGTAGCTCGATCACCTGCACCGGTGAGCCACGTTCGCGGATCAGGATCGCGCCGCGCGGATCGAACCGTTCGGCCGGCATCACCACCATCAGCGAACCGGGCAGGTCGGCCGAACACACCAGCGCCCCGGCCAGCGGCGCGCCATCATCGCCGAGGACGGTGCCGGTCAGCACGGCGCTGTCCGGCAGCACGACGTCGCCGAGATCGACGATCTCGCCCGGCGACGGCGAGCGCGACAGGACCTGGTGCATCGGCGCATCGGTGCCGATGCCGGCGAACAGCAGGTGGAAGCCGCGCGGCAACACGCCGGCGATCGCGAACGTCCCGTCCTCGGCCGTCTGCGTCTCGCCGGCGACGTACTGCGGCGCCCAGGTCGCGGTGTCGGCGAACAGATCGAGGCCTTCGCGGAAGATCGAGTCGACGCCGCCGCGGTAGATCCGCACGCCGCACCCCGCCACCGGCACATGGCGATGGTCGACGACGCGGCCGCGGAAGCCCGCCAGCGACGACCGGATGTCCGGGTCGTCCAGCAGGTCGCCGGCCGCTGCGACGATCTGGCGCTGCGGCCCGGCCGGCTCTTCGCCGACGTGTTCGCCCGTCGTGCGCTGCGCCACCGCGTCGACCGTCGTCGCCGGCGCGGTCGCCGTCCCGGAATCGATCGGCGCGGGCGGAGCCGCCGAGCCGTCGTGGAACCACCACCAGAGCCCCAGCCCCGCGAACAAGGCGACCAGCAGGGTGAGTACGAGGTTGCGCTGCATCTTCATCCTTGGGCAGGTCCGTGACGTGGCCGATCCGCCGGCCAGCCTGCCGCGCAGAGACCCAATCTGCCGCGAAGGGAACAGGATGCGCCCTTTCCGGCCCGAGCGCTATCCGGTTCTACGCACCTTGGCCGGATCGCTGCGCCCGCCACAGCCCCAGTGACGCCACGACGATCGCGTGGTCGATCTCACCGTGCCGCAACAGCTCGTCCAGGCCGCCGATCGGCACCGTCAGGACCTCGATGTCCTCGCCGGGATCCATCGCGAGGTCGCCGACGCGCTGGCAGCCGGTGGCCAGGAACACGTGGCAGCGGTTGGTCATCAGCGACGGGTTGGGGTTCATCACCCCGATCGGCACGATCTCCCGGGCCACGTAGCCGGTTTCTTCACGCAGCTCGCGTGTGGCGGCCGCGGTCGGATCGGTCTCGTGCGCATCGATCAGACCGCCGGGGATCTCGAGCGAGACCTTCTCGCTGCCGTGGCGATACTGCCGCACCATGACGATCTGCCGGTCGTCGGTCAACGCGACGATCGTGACCCAGTCCGCGGTGTCGATCAGGAAGAAGCCGATGTCGGCGCCGGTGCGCGGCGAACGGCGGCGCGACTTGCGCACGCCGAACACCTTGTAGCGGAGCAGCACCTCGTCACCGAGCCGTTGCCAGTCGCGGATCGTCATCGCCGCAACCGTAGCCCCTCGACGACCTCGCCGGCGACGGCGTTCGCGGTCGTGCCGTTGGCCTGGCCGCCGGTGACCAGCAGCCGGCCCGGCCCGAACTGGTCGGTCTCGACGAAGAACGAGCCGTCGTCGAGCGTCGTCGCCGACTGCTTGAGCGCGATCGTGCCGCCGTCGAGGATGCGGCGGCCGGGGGTGACGGCCGACGGCGTGTGCGTCGCGGGCACCCAGCGGACGGTCGCGGCGCCGACCGGGGCACCCCCCGCGTCGAGCACGACGCCGGCGAACGCCGCCGTCAGGCCCTTGGCCAGGCGATCCTCGGTCCGCGCCGGCCACAGGTCGAACGTCTCGGGCGCGGCATCCGGCGCGACGAGCTCGCTGAGGAACTGGAAGCCTTCGGCCTGCACCGCGAGCCGCGCATCGATCGAACCGGTGGCGCGCAACGCGAACGCCCCCTGCGCGTCGGTGACCGCGGTGACCTTCTCGCCCTGGGTCGGCAGCCAGGCGACGGTCGCGCCGGCGATCGGCGCGAGATCGGGTCGCGACCGCACGCGGCCGCGCAGCACCCGCCCGGGCAGCGGCTGCAGGCGCACGTCGCAACTGCCCGCCGTCGGCTTCACGGCCACCGGTTCGTAGCCACCCAGGCGAACGTGCAGCTCGACCTCGCCGGGCAGCAGCGGCCCGACGCGGAACGCGCCATCGGCGCCGGTCGTCGCAGTCAGGCCCAGGGGGTCACCGCCGGCCACGGTGACGGTCGCGCCGGCGATCGGTTCGCCGGCGACCGCGTCGCGCACGTGGCCGGTCACCGCGGTCCCCGGCGCGAGCTGGATCTGCAGCGGCGTGCCGGCGCGGGCCGCCGCATCGACGAGGATCTCGGTGCGGGCGACGAAGCCGTCGGCCGTCGCCGCTTCGACGCCGATGCGGCCGCCGACCAGGAACGACACCATCGCCCCGTCGCGCAGACGCAGCACGCGTTCGGCGTCGTAGCTCGCCGGGCAGCTGGCGATGTCGGCGCAGACCGGCAGGTTCAGCAGCGTGGTGTGTTCGCTCCAGGCGCGTTGCAGCGCCGGATCGTCCGGCAGCGGCTGCGCCGGGCCCGCCGCCGCCGCCGTGGGGTGGAAGCGCACGAACACGTCACCGCGCGCCGCGCCGCCGGGCTGCTGGAACTGCAGGCGACGCAGGTGCGACCACATGTCGCCGACGAGCTGCACGCGCTGCGGCTCGGCCTCCGTCGACCCGACGCGCGCCGGCACCATGCGCAACAGGTAGCCGTCGGCGCAGACCGCGAGCTGTTCGATGCCCGGCAGCGGCAGCGGTGCGCGACCATGCTGGTCGGTGAAGCCGATCGTGCCGCCCGTGCGCACCCGGCGCACCATCGCGCCGCG
>CAYMRG010000097.1:0-12336 GCA_964392555.1 uncultured candidatus Brocadiaceae bacterium | reverse complement strand
GGTCACGGTGCCCGGCCAGGGCACGTTCACCACCGACCTGAACGGCCAGTTCACGGTCGACCTGCAGGCGCCGACGCAGATCACGGTCGCGCTGAAGGGCACGCACTGCAGCACCATCCAGGGCACCGCGCCGATGACCGCGACGCTGACCCTGCAGCCCGGCGTCAACGCGGTGGCGCAGCTCGGCACGGCCGGCGCGGGCGAACAGCCGCTCGCGCACTCGACCACCTACTACTGGACGTGGCAGGTCAACGTATGGGCGCGCGCGGTGCTCGGCAACTCGTTCGAGCTGTCGGTCGCCGACACGGTGTCGCCGTTCGTCAACATCACGAGCACCTGCAACGCCTACTACACGACCAACACGATCAACTTCTACCAGTCGGGCGGCGGCTGCAACAACACCGCCGCGGCGTCGGTCGTCGCGCACGAATGGGGCCACGGCCTCGATGACCGCTACGGCGGCATCTCGCAGACCAACGGCCTCAGCGAGGGCTGGGGCGACATCTGCAGCATGTACCTGCTCGACGACCCGCAGATCGGCCACGACTTCTTCGCCGGCGGCGGCGGCATCCGCAACGGCAACAACAACCGCCAGTATCCCACGGGCTCGGGCCCGCATGCGCAGGGCGAATCGTGGATGGGCTTCGCCTGGCTGTTCCGGCAGAACCTGCGCACGACGTTCGGCACCTCGCTGGCGCGGTCGATCAGCGACGACGTCCTGCTGGGTTCGATCGCCGCCAACGCGGTCGACCAGCCCGGTGCGGTGGTCGCGGCGTTCCAGGCCGACGACGACGACGGGCTGCTCGGCAACGGCACGCCGCACTGGACGGCGCTGGTCGCCGCCTGCAACGCGCACAGCCTGCCGTATCCGCAGCTGATCGACGGCTACCTCGAGCATACGCCGCTGACGACGACGTTCGCGCAGGGCGTGCCGCGCCGCGTCGAGCTGACCGCGGTGCCGATCAACGGCAGCTTCACGCAGGCGCGCGTGCTGTGGAACGACGGCCAATCGCACACCCGCGGCATGGTGCCGAGCGGCGCGGCGAACGGCTGGCACGCGCTGCTGCCGGGCATGCTCGGCGGCCAGACGCTGCAGTACCACCTCGAGGCACAGCACAGCAACGGCACCTGGTTCCGCATGCCGGTGAGCGGCGAATACAGCTACGGCACGCTCGCCGAACGGCGCATCTGGCGCGAGGACTTCGAGGCCGGCGGCGCGGGCTGGACGCATCACGCGACCGGCACCGACGACTGGCAGATCGGTGCGCCGGCGGGCCACGGCGGCTTCGGCTGGAGCGATCCCGCCGCGGCCGTGAGCGGCGCGGCCTGCGCCGGCACCGACCTCGACGGCGACGGCGCCTACGCGACGCCCACCGATTCGTGGCTCGTGTCGCCGCCGATCGACTGCACCGGCGAGAGCGGCGTGCGGCTGCGCTTCAAGCGCTGGGTGTCGTGCGCGGGACCGACCGACCGGCTCGAGGTCTGGATCGCCGGCATGCTGACGTGGTCGAGCTCGTTCTCGCTGCTCAGCGACTCGGCGTGGTCGACGATCGATCTGCCGGCGACCGCCGCGACCAACAACCCGGCCGTCGTCGTCGAGTTCCGCCTCGTCAGCGCCGGTTCGTTCCCGTACGGCGGCTGGAACCTCGACGACGTCGAGCTCTACACGATGAACTCGCCGCCGCCGCTGTCGGAGCGGCTGCAGTTGCTGCCCGAACAGGCACAGCAGGGGACGACCGTCACGCTCAGCCTCATGACCCAGGGGCCGCAGCCGTTCGCGCTCGCGCTCGGCGACCAGCCGGGCCCGCTCAGCGTGCCGGGCTTCCCGACGCTGTCGGTCGGCGGCGCGCTGACCATCCTGTTCGGCGCCACCGACGCGGCCGGTCACTACGCGACTTCGTTCGCGGCACCCGCGGCGCCGGCGATCGGCTCGCTGTGGTACGGCCACGCCCTGACCCTGAGCGGCAGCGGCGCCCTGGTCACGACCAACCCGACGATCATCCTGTTCACGCCGTAGCGGTCGCCACCGACGGCGCGGCGGCCGTAGACTCTGCGCCGCCGATGAGACGCCACCCGCCGTTCGCCGTCGTCCTGGCCGCGCTGGCCCTGGCCGCCCCGCTCGCCGCCCAGGACGGCATCGTCGACCTGCCGATCCGCAGCGCCGGCGAAGTCGACGTCGCGGGGCTCGGCACCGCCGGCCGCGCGGTGCTGAAGCTGCGCTTCACCAGCGACGCCGCGACCGGGCGCGCGTTCGCGGTGCGTGTCGTCGTGCGCTCGGGGCGCACCGAACTGCAGCAGCGCGACCATTCGCCGCCGGTGCCGACGAAGCAGTGGCAGGCCGGCCAGGTGGTCGCCTACGAGCTGCCGCTGGTGTTCCCGACGCTGCCGCCCACGGTGCCGCCTGGCAGCAAGGCGCAGGTGTCGATCGGCTTCCTCGATCCGGCGAATGGCAAGGTCGTCGGCGAGCTGCAGCAGGTCTGCGAGTTCGCGCTGCCGCAGCCGCAGCCGCTCGACGAAGCCGCGGTCGACGCGACGATCGCGACGGCGACGAAGCTCGCCGCGACGGCGCCGCAGGATGCGTGGGACCAGCTCGAGTTCGCCTTCCGCCAGCTCGACGACTATCCGTTGAAGGCCAGGGTCCAGAAGGCGCTGCTGCAGGTCGGCAAGATGCCGCCGCACGCGCTGACGTTCGAGGAGGAGGACATCGTCGGCGAGCGCGTCCGCGACGAACGCGCGCGCCACCTGCGCCAGCAGGCCGGCCGCCTCTTCGACCGCGGCCAGTGGTTCGCCGCGCTGCTGCTGCTCGACGAGGTCGGCGGCGCGCTGCAGGAACAGGCCGACAAGGCGGTGCTCGGCGCGCTCGCCGACGCGACCCGCGTGCAGCAGGATCGCGCCGGCATCGTCGACAGGATCTTCGCGCTCGACGCGGCGCAGCAGGCCGAGCTGAAGGAGCTCGGCGAGAAGCATCCGAAGGAGAAGGACCGGCTCGAGGCCGCGCTGAAGCTGGCCAAGGATCCCGCCCGGCGCGCCGTCGCGCGCGAAGCGCTGCGGTTGCTCGAGTACCTGCCCGACACGCGCGAGGCGGCGACCCCGGCGCGCGCGGCGCTCGAGAAGGCCTGGCTCGCCGATGTGCCGGCCGACCAGCGCGCCGCCGCCGACGCCGAGCTGCGCCATCCGTGCTGGGCGCGCACGACGCGCCGCGCCAGCCACCGCTTCGTGCTGATCGGGCCGAAGAACCTGCTCGCCGGCATCCCCGACGACAGCCTGCTGCGCTTCGACCTCGCCTACCTCTACCTGACCGACCTGTTCGGGCGCGTGCCCAACCCCAACGGCGACCGCGTCACCGTCTACTGGAAGGAGCTGTGGGAGTTCGGCGGCGGCGTCGGCGGCGGCAAGACGATCGACATCGGCCACGCCAACCCCGACGAGAAGGCGCTGCGCGTCGACAACGGCCTGCTCTACCACGAGCTGACACACTGCATCGACGACACCGGGCCGATCTACGGCGGCATGCACGAAGGGCTCGCCGACTTCGGTGCCGCGTTCGCGCAGCAGGAACTCGGCCAGATCGCCGGCGCGCGCGGCGCGTTCGGCATCGCCGCGCGCGCGTTCCAGCTCGACTACCTCGATCGCGATCTCGAATACTGGCGCATCCCCAACTACGGGCCGAGCGCGGGCTTCTTCCTGCACTTCGTGCAGAAGTACGGCAAACGCGGCGACGGCTACGAGTGGCAGCGCTACCGCAAGTTCTTCCGCGACTACCGCGCCGACGGGATCAAGGATTCGCGCACGCCGGAGATCGCGCGCGCGTTCGCGTTCCACCTGATGCAGGCGTTCGGCGCCGATGTGTTCGCCGACCTGCAGCGCTTCCGCTGGCCGCTCGTCGACAGCGACCGCGAGGCGATCGCGCTCGAGCAGGCCGCGCGCGCCGATGCCGCCAAGGCCCCGCAGCTCGGCGAGTTCGCCAACTCGCCGGTCGCGCGCGATCGCACCACGGTGCAGCTGCAGCGCGAGAACGGCGGTCCCGCCGAGCACCACGACGAGCTCGGCGTCGTCCGCGACTGGTGGGTGATCGGGCCGTTCCGCCGCGAACGCATCGACGCCGACGCGTTCCGCTTCGCGCCCGAACGCGAGGTCGACCTGACCGCGCGCTACGAGAGCATCCTCAACAACCCGACGTGGCGGCAGCCGGGCCAGAAGCCGGTGACCGTCGACGAGACCGGCTGGCTGCGCTTCGACTTCGCCTACATGGACGATGCGGCGATCTATGCGCTGACGCACGTCACCGTCGCCGCCCCCACCGAGGCCTGGCTGCACGTGCGCGCCGACGACGACCTGACGCTGTTCGTCGGCGACGAGCTGGTCGGCAAACACGACTTCGCCTCCGGCTCGGTCGGGCCGTGGCGCGCGCGCCGCGACGTGCAGCTGCCCGACGCGATCGCCTTTCCGGTGACGCTGAAGGCCGGGCGCAACAAGATCCTGCTCAAGGTCTACAACCGCTACGGCGGCTCGGGCTGTTCGCTGGCGATCGCCCAGCGCAATGGCCAGCCGCTGCCCGGCTGGACGACCGACCTCGAGCCGCCGGCGAAGAAGCCGACGACGATCGAGATGCCCGATCCCAGGCACTGGGCGGCGCGCTTCAAGGCCGACTTCGGCGGCAACGGCAGCCAGAAGAAGGTCGAGGCGACGGTCGGCAAGTGGCGTTCGCGGCAGGACGCGCTCGAGGGCTACGCGACCGACCGCCAGGTCGAATGGCGCAAGTACACCGTGCGCCCCGGCTTCCCCAAGGACTCGCCGTCGAACCTGGCCTGGCTGCCGGAACGCGCCACCGAGGAGATCGATTCGTTCCAGCTGGTCGCCGACCTCGCGCCCGAAGGCGGGCCGCCGAAGCTGTGCGTCATCATCCAGGGCGACGGTCACCAGGACGCGCTGTCCGGCTGGACGCTGATCCTCGAGCCGCTCGACGACAAGGTGCGTGCGCGCCTCGAACGCTACGACCGGCTCGTCTACATGAGCGACGTCGTGCCGTTCGTCCGCGACGCGAAGGATCCCAAGGCGACGACGCGACTCGAACTGCTGTTCCACAACCGCCGCTGCACGGTGCGGCTCGGCGACCAGGTGCTGTTCGACCAGGCGCCGCTGCGGCCGATCCCGGGCAAGCACCGCATCGGCTTCGCCACCTGGGACGAGGCGATGCGCATCGCCAAGGTCGAACTCAGGGCGCCGGCGAAGACGCGCTGAGCGACTGCTGCCGCAGGCCCGGTCACTGCCCGGTCACACCGCGCGCGTCACGCCGCGCCGCCGAGCATCGCCAGCAGGCGGCCTTCGTACTGCACGATCTTGGTCGGCGGCGGGCCGCTGACGAGCCGGCTCAGGAACTGCTGGTCCTGACGGTCGGGGGCGACCATCGGGTAGCCCTTCGCCAGCAACCAGGCATTCATCGCCAGCCAGGCCATCACCAGGTTGAAGTCCGGGAACGGCGCGATGCGCGCGAAGCGCCACATCAGGCGGAAGCCCTGGCGGGTCGGGTGGAGCGCGTTCCAGACCATCGCGATGTCGCGGTAGCAGCGCGCCTCATCGAAGGTGTCGAGCAGGTAGCGCAGCTCCTCGGCGCCAGGGTAGCGCACGTAGAGCAATGCGTCCCACGGCACCTCGCGCCGCAGCTCGTTGTTGCGGAACCGCGGCAGCTCACCGGTCATCGCCTTGAACAGTTCGACGAGGAACCAGCCGTCCGGCGTCTGCCCGGCCGCGGCACGCTGGCGGACCATCGCCAGGCACTTCGCGAGGCCGCGGATCATCCGGTGCTCCTGCGCGAGCGGCGACAGCCGTGTCGGCCGATCGGCGAGCACGTCGACAGCGTCGTGGTCGGTGACGACGAAGCCGCGCAGCCGCAGCAGCGCCGCGACGAACGGCCCGTCGTCCGGCGACGGCCGTCGCATGTTGGCGAGCACGCGCTCCGCAGTGGTCACCGCTTCGTGCTCGGCACCGGCGGCGACGAACCGGCTCGCGAGCGCGAGATCCAGCCGTTCGAGCGCCGACAGCCCGTGTTGCCCTTCCCCAGGATCGACCACGACCTGTGTTTCGGCTCGACCGCCCGGTCGAACCCAAACCGAATCGGTGGGCGTTGCGCCGGCGCCGCGCAACGGCCGTTGCCACGGCCGAGTGCGCCGAGCGCGCCGCTTTCGCCGCCCGGCGGCGTCGGGCTTCCCCGCGCTCGGAGGCGGTGGTTGGTGAGAAGTGCGGGCCAGGGGGTTTTCGGGTTCTACCCGGTGGTCGCGTCCCATCCGCGGCAAGGAGCGCCGCGGTCTCCTTGCCGACCGCTTCGGCGCTCGGCGTCAGCAGGTTCGCGACCTCCTGCCAGGCGCCGAAGTCGAGTTCGCCTGCGTCGCGTTGGACATCGCGGCAGTCGGCGTGGTGCTGGCGGTGCTTGGCGCGGATCTTGTTCAGCGCCGCCGTGAACAGGCACGCGCGGAAACGATCTTCGCCGCGGAATTCGACCAGCCCGGCGCGAACTTCACTGCGGCACGCCGGCCACCGCCGCCGCGAACACCGGGCGCGCGCGCAGCGGGGCGAGCTCGGGGGCGGCGGCGAACCGCTCGCGGCCCGTCAGCCCCTCGGCCACGGCGGCCGCAACGACGCCCGCGGCGATCGCCGCGACTTCTTCGTCGCTCGCATCCGGCCCAGTCACGCACTCGGCGGCCACCTGACAGAACCGTTCGCAGGCCCGCGCGTCGCCGCAGTGTGCGGCCCAGGTGCGCAGGTGTGCCACCGCCTCCGCGGTACCGGACCTGGCCAGGGCCTGGTGCACCGCGAGCCGATGACCTTCGGCCCAGACCAGTTCGTCCCAGCCGGTGGCCGTGACGTGGCCGCGCCGCGCGTCGAGGATCGTCAAGGCTTCGCGCGCATCCGGCGCGTCCTTGCCACCGGCCAGCAACGCATCGACGACGACGAGCCGGGCGCGGCCGTAGTCGTCGATCGAGTTGGCGGCGAGCGCGACCGCGATCGCCTTGTGAACGGCGCCCGCGTCCGGCGCGCTCTCTGCCGACGTGCCGATCAGCAGCCGATGCGCCACGGCCGCGCGAGCCGCGAACCACGCGCGAGCGAACGGATCGGCCATCGCGAGGGCGTCGTCGATCACGTTGCGCAGCCCGGTGACGTCGCGTTCGGCGGTGCACAATCGCATCGCAGCGCCGACGCGCAGGGACCCGGGCAGACTATTCGGCAACGTGGTGAACGTCGCGCGTGCCGCGGCGATCTCGCCCGCCGCCAGTTCGGCCAGGACCTGCAGCCGCAGAGCATATGGGCCGTACTCGCGTGCATCGACCGATGACGCGGCCACGATCGGGCGAAGCTCGGCCGGTGGCAGGGGTCGCCCGAGGTCCTCGAGCATCGTCGCTCGCATCACGGCGAGCTCGACGGCGCGCGCCCGGATCTCGTCGGACTGGTTCGCACCGGCGAGCCGCCTGGCCGCGATCTCCGTCAGGTCGATGGCCTTCGCAAAGCTGTCGACGCGCTCGGCGGTGATCAAGGCCTTGTCGATCATCGCCATGGCCGAGGCCAGCGGCTGGTCGATGGCTCGGCCGGACCACGCTGCCTCGCTGTGCAGCGCAGCCAACTGCTGGTCGACGCCGCGGCCGTCGTCGATCGCCGAATACTGCCGGATCAGCCGCGCGCGCACGTCGACGAGATTGAGCCGCTCCTGGGCTCGCTCGGGGTGCAACCCGATCAGCGCCGACAGGTAGGCGGCTGCGGCCGTGCCGGCGGCGATCGCTTCGCCATGCCGTTCCTGCCCGTCCCGAAGCTGGCAGAGGCGCATCGCGACCAGCGCCCGCTCCTCGTCGCTCACGAGCGTGAACGTCTGCACGTCGCGCTGCGCGCGCCCGAGCTCGTGCTCCGCCGCATCCGTGTCGCCGCGGCGCAGCAGCTGGTTGGCCAGCCCGCAATGGAACCTCACCAGATCGCGCTGCACTTCCACGTCGTCGCCGTGGACCGCGTGGAACGCGTCGAGCAGCTCGATCGCTCGGCGCTGTAGCTCGACCTGACGCGACGGATCGCCCAGCCGGCCGACCGACGAGGCGTATTCGACCAGGGTCTTGGCAACCACCTTGTCGATGGGCGATGGCACCGTACCGCGCTCCGCCTCGAACAGGTCGACCGCCTCTTTGCCGCAGTCGCGGCCGGTCGCGAAGTCGCCCAGCTTGTAGCTGCCGCGCCCGATCTCGCGCAGGGCCATGGCCAGGTCGAGGCGGCTGCCGCCGAGCCCCATCGCCATCAGCTCCCGCGCCGTCGCCGCCGCGGCACGAGCCAGCGCGACCTCTTCGTCGTATTTTCCCACCAGGAACAGCACCGCAGCGAGCCGGCGCAGCGTCCGCGCCTGACTCTGCCGGATCTCGGCACGATCCGGTTGACTCGCCAGCACCTGGTCGCGCAGCGTCCGCGATTCCCGCAGCAGGACCTCGACGGTCCGGTCGTCGGCCGCACTGCCCGCCGACTCCGCCATCACGAGCAGCCGATCGGCGAGGGCCAGCGCCTCGTCGGCGTGCCGCTGTTCGCTCGCGAGGGCCTGCAGGTGCGACCAGGTTGCGACGGCGACCGTGCCGAACACCGCGGCCACCGCCGCTGCCACCGCGACGAGCAGGCGATGGCGGAACAGCGCACGGCGGGCGCGCCGGACCCTCGACGGACGCCCCGCGAGGATCGGCTCGCCGGCGAGATGCCGAGCCACGTCGTCGGCCAGCGACCCGGCGGTCGGGTAACGAACTGCCGGATCGGCCTGCAGGGCCTTGGTCACGATCCAGTCGAGATCGGCCGCGATCCCACCGCCCCGGGCCGTGCCCTGCCGTGTCCCGTGCCGGGCGCTCGCTCGCGGCGGATCGCGATCCGCGTCGCTCGGTTCGTCGCCCCACGGCCGCTCCCCGACCAGCAGCTCGAACAGCATCACGCCGAGCGACCACACGTCGCTGCGCGCGTCGACCTTGCCGCCACCGCCGCGGCTCTGCTCCGGGCTCATGTAGCCCGGCGTGCCGACGACACGCCCGGTCTCGGTGACGCCATGCCGCCCGTCGTCGCGCGCCAGCGATTTGGCGATGCCGAAGTCGATGATGCGCGGCGCCGGCCGCCCGTCGATCGCGGTGACCAGCACGTTCGCCGGTTTGAGATCGCGATGGACGATGCCGCGCGCATGCGCGTGTTGCACGCCGCGGCAGACCTCGATGAACAGCTCGAGGCGCGATCGCAGCGGCAACGCGTGCAGATCGCACCACGCGGTCAGCGGCTGGCCGTCGACGCGATCCATCACGAAGTAGGGCCGCCCGTCGGTCGCCGCCCCCGCGTCCAGGATGCGGACGATGCTCGGATGCGTCAGCTCGGCGAGCACCTGCCGTTCGTCGGCGAAGCGCTGCAGGGTCCGCCGGTCGCCGGCGCCGGGTCGCAGCAGCTTGACCGCGACCTCGCGGCGCACCGGCTCGTCCTCCGCGCACAGATAGACGGTGCCGAACGCACCTTCGCCGAGCAGCGACAGCACGCGGTAGCGGCCGATCTGCCCGGGTGCGTGCGGCGCGCGGGGGAACGACTGCGCGAGCAGCGACTCGGCCTCGAGAACGTCCCGGCAACGGCGCGCGATCGCATCGGCATGGGCCGGGTTGGCCGCGACGAGCTCGCGCATGCGCGCGTCGCGACCTTCGACCGGCCCGGCGATCAGGTCGCAGAACTGCTCCGCCAGTTCGGCGGGCAGCTCGCCATCCGCCGGGTTTTCCGGGACTGGGCCCATGGCGGAATCTTGCCCCCCGCGTTCGTCGGCCGACAGCCCACGGGTCACTGCACCGTGAAGTCGATGGTGTCGCTGGGGCGCATGGTGCCGAGGCAGGTCCCGAGCCGATCGCGAAGCTCTGCACCGAAACGGTGCTTTGTCTCGATCGGCAGTTTGCCGGCCGCCGTCACGGGCGAGTTGGGCGGGCCGCCGACGCGACCGATCGCATCGCCGAACCGGATGCCGGGCGCAGCCGCCCGGGTCGCGGACGTGACGCCGATTCGCGGATCCGTCGGCTGGCGGATTCCGCAAAACCGCGTTGCAGTCATGATGGCCACCATGACCACCCCGCCACCCGTTCCGACCGCCCGCACCAGCCGGCCACGGCGCCGCCTGGGGAAGGTGCTGCTGCTCGCGATCGGCATTCCGGTCGGGCTGCTGGCCGCGCTGGTCGTGCTGGCGCCGTACTCGCTCGGCCTGGCGGCAGTTCGCCAAAGCGTGGCCGAACGGCTGAGCAAGCGGCTCGCCGCGCCGGTGCGGATCGAGTCGATGGGCTGGTCGTGGCGCAACGGCGTCTCGGTCGGCGGGGTCGAGATCGGCAACCCGCCGGGCTTTCCCCAGGATCGACCGGCGCTGCGGCTGAAGGCCGCGCGCCTCGACCTCTCGCTGTCGACGCTGTTCGGCGGTCGCGTTCGCGGCGACCTCGACGGCGAGGTCGACGGTCTCGAGGCCTACGTCGAGCAGAACGCCGACGGCCAGACCAACCTGCAGGCGCTCGCCCAACACGGCGGCGCGGGCGGCAGCGACGGCAGCAACGGCGGCGGCACGGGCAAGGATCGCCTGCGCGGGCTCGACCGCATGCGCCTCGACATCGCACTGCGCGACAGCCGCGTCGAGATCCGCCGCGACGGGCAATTGCTCGAAGCGCTGACCGAGCTCGGCGGCGCGCTGCGCAAGGATTATGGCGAACGACAGTTTGCACTCGAACTGCAGACCAAGCTGCTGCCGCTCGCCGGCGCCGAACCGGGGCATCTCGCCGTGCACGCGAAGGCCGATCCGACGACCGGCGCGGCCGACGCCGGCCTGGAACTGCAGAGCGTCGACCTGCACCGCTTCCTGCCGCTCGTCGCGACGTTCGCGCCGGGCAAGCTCGAGACACTGGCCGGCATCGCCAACGGCGACGTGAAGCTCGCGTGGCGCGGCCCCGACGATCTCTCGGTCAGCGGCCAGCTGCGCGTGGTCGACCCCGTGGTCGGCGGCCCGGCGTTCGACGGCGCGACGCTGCAGGCCCCCGAGTGGCACATGTCGCCCGCGGTGACGCTCGCGCCCGGCACCGGCGGTGCGGCGCGGCGCGTGACGACCGACGGATTCGTCGTCGATCTCGGCTTCCTGCAGGTGACGGGGCTCGCACCGGACGCGGCCGTGCCGGCGCTGCCCGACGGGAGCCGCCCGAACTTCCGCTGGCACCTCGACACCGATGGCCTGGGCGCCCTGATGCAGCGGTTGCCGTCGTGGCTGCAGGTGCGCGGAGGCCGCTGGAACGGCACCGCCAACGTGCCGCTGGACGCAGTGCTCGCCACGCCGCAGCAGGCGACGAACCTCGTGCGCGGCCAGTTCGAGCTGCTGGTCGACCATCTCGCGGTCGCCGGCGCACCGCTCGACGGCGCGGCGATCACCGGCACGATGGCCGGCGGCAAGCTCGACATCGCGACCGCACCGACGATGAAGCTGTCCGGCGGCGGCTTCACGCTGACGTGCAACGTCGACACCAACGACCTCGCGAGCCTGCCGTGTGAGCTGTCGGTCCGCCTCGACGGCGGTCACCTGTCGGGCAGCGCGGTGGCGTTGCTGGCCTATGCGGTGCCGTTGTTGGCCGGGCTCGATGCCGACACCGCGCAACTCGCCGGCCTCTGCGACCTCGAACTCCGCCTCGCCGGGCCCGCTCGCCCTGGCGAAGGCGAGAGCTGGCTCGCGCTGCTCAACCGCTGGTCGGGCGACGGCAAGGTCGGGCTGCGCCAGGCCAGCGTCGCCCCGGCCGGTCCGCTCGCCGGCCTGCTCGCACCACTCGGCCCGGTCAACCAACTGCTCGGCGCGCAGGCGTCGCTCGGCGACACCGGCAGGCTCGCGATCGACGGCTTCGCGGCGCCGTTCCACTTCGCCGCCGGCGCGGTCGAGACGCGCGCCGCGAAGTGGCTGGCCAAGGGCAAGACGATCGGCCTGTCGGGCAAAGCCCGCCTCGACGGCGGCCTCGACTACGCGATCGACCTGTCGGCGCTGCTGCGGGGACACAAGGACGGCGAGAAGGTCCTCGCCGCGCTCGGCGGTTCCCTGCCGGCGGCGAACCTCGGCGGCACGCTGACCGCGCCGTCCCTGGGCCTGCCGGACCTGTCGAACGTCGCGCAGAAACTCCTCGAGACCGAGCTGAAGCAGCGCGGCACCGACCTGCTGCAGCGCGAACTCGAGAAGCTGCTGAAGCCGAAGCCGCGCTGATCTACTACTCCCGCGTTTCCTCGCATGGCGAGCGGATTCGCCGTTGGCGAGCGGGAGTAGTAGTCGCCCCTGGAGACTGCAGCGTGCCTGCGGCCTCT
>CAYMRG010000096.1:0-12341 GCA_964392555.1 uncultured candidatus Brocadiaceae bacterium | reverse complement strand
GGCCGCAAGCTGCCCGATCCGGCGCCGCGCTGGCCGCGCCAGCTGCTGGTCGACCTGGCGCGCGACTTCGAGCTGCCGCTGGTCGCGGTGCGCGACGTGTGGTTTCCGACCGCAGGCGACCATGCGCTGCACGAGCTGTTCCTGGCGGTGAAGTGGAACCGCGCGCTGCGCGGCGACGCCGGCTTCGACCTGCGCGGCATCGCCACCGCGCCGCCGCAGGCGCACCTGCCGCCGCGCGGCCCGGCGTCGGCCGAACGCGCGCTCGCCGACGACCATGACGACCAGCCGGCCGCGGTCGCGATGGCGGCGGCGGTGCGCGCGCGCTGCACGCTGGCGTTCGCCGTGCCGGCGCCGCCGATCTTCCCGCCGGTCGACCTGCCGCCGGGGACGACCGCGGCCGGCGTGCTGCGCGAACGCGCGCTCGCCGGCCTCGCGCGGCGCTACGGCGACGATGCGACGGCGCGCGCGCGCTGCGAGCACGAGCTGCGCGTCGTCGAGCGGATGGGCTTCCCGCCGTATTTCCTCGCCGTCTGCGCGATCGCCGACCTCGCGCGCGCGCGCGACATCCCGTTCGTCGGCCGCGGCTCGGCCGCCGACAGCCTGGTCGCCTACTGCCTCGGCCTCACCGACGCCGACCCGCTGCGCTACGGGTTGTTGTTCGAGCGCTTCCTCAACCCGGGCCGCAGCGACTTGCCCGACATCGACCTCGACTTCTGCTGGCGGCGGCGCGACGAGCTGATCGCGGCGGTCTACGCGCACTTCGGCCAGGACCACGTCGCGATGATCGCTACCTACAACACCTGCGGGCCGCGCGCGGCCTACCAGGAGGCGGCGAAGGCGCTCGGCGTGCCGCCGGTCGAGGCGGCGCGGCGCAGCAAGCTGCTGCCGTGGCACGCGCGGCCCGACCTCGACCTCGACGCGCTCGTCGCCGAGACGCCGGGCTTCTGGCGGCGCGGCGCGCGCGCCCGCGGCGAACCCGACGGCGACGTGCTGCCGGCCGAACGCGAACGGCTGCTGCTCGCGGCCGCGCAGTGCCTGCTGCACGCGCCGCGCCACCTCGGCGTGCACCCGGGCGGCGTCGTCATCACGCCCGAGCCGATCGCGAGCCACGCGCCGCTCGAGCGCGCGGCCAAGGGCGTGGTCGTGACGCAGTACGACATGCACTTCGTCGAGGGCCTCGGCATGGTCAAGATCGACCTGCTCGGCAACCGTGCGCTGACGATCGTGCACGACTGCACGACGTTGCTGCGGCAGAACGGCGTCGCCGTGCCCGACCTGCAGCAGATCGCCGAGGACGATCCGCGCACCGCCGCGCTGCTGCAGGGCGGCGGCACGCTCGGCTGCTTCCAGGTCGAGTCGCCGGCGATGCGCACGCTGCTGCAGCAGATGGCGGCGACGACCATGGACCGCGTCATCCAGGCGGTCGCGCTGGTGCGGCCGGGGCCGGCGGCGGCCGGCATGAAGGACGCGTTCGTCGCGCGCGCGCGCGGGCTGCAGCCGGTGACCGCGGCGCACCCGCTGCTCGCCGAGGTGTTCGCCGACACGTTCGGCATCATGCTCTACCAGGAGGACGCGATCCGCGCGGCGATGGTGGTCGCCGGCCTCGACGCGACCGACGGCGACGGCCTGCGGCGCGTGCTCGGCAAGCGCGCCGGCGGCGATCGCGAATTCGACGCGTTCGTCGTCGCCGGGCTGAAGCGCGGCCTGCCGCGCGCCGCGATCGAGCGCGTCTGGGCGGAGATGGCGCGCTTCGCCGGCTACTCGTTCTGCAAGGCGCACGCGGTGACCTACGGCCGCATCGCCTACCGCTGCGTCTGGCTGAAGGCGCGCTGGCCGGTCGCGTTCCTCGCCGCGCTGCTGCGCCAGGACGCCGGCTACTTCGCGCCGGGCGTCTACGCCGAGGACGCCAAGCGCCTCGGCGCGACGCTGCTGCCGCCGTGCATCGCGACCGGCGGCGCCGAGCACGAGCTGGTCGGGCCGACGACGCTGCGGATCGGCCTCGGCGCCGTGCGCGGCCTCGGCGAACGCACCGTGCAGGCGATCCTGACCGCGCGCGCCGCCGGCGGGCCGTTCCGGTCGCTGCCGGACTTCCTGCAGCGCGTGCGGCCGGCGCGCGACGAGGCCGAGAACCTGATCCTGGTCGGCGCGTGCCAGAGCCTCGGCGCGTCGCGGCCCGAGCTGCTGTGGCGGCTGCAGGTCGCGACGACGCGGCAGGGCCAGCAGCAGGCCGAACGCGTCGCCGCGGCGGAGCACGGCGCGCTGTTCGCCGATGCGCTGTTGCCGCGCGAGGTCGCCTGGCCGACGCTGCCGGAGTTCGACGATCTGCGCCGCAGCGACCACGAACTGCGCCTGCTCGGCTTCGCCCTCGGCAGCCACCCGGTCGACGTGCTGTGGCGGCGCGGCGCGCTGCCCGAGCGGCGCGACTGCGTGCCGTGCGGCCGGCTCGGCGACCACGTCGGCGCGACGATCGCGGTCTGCGGCTTCGCCGTCGCGTTCCGCCCGCACCGCAGCGACGGCGGCGCGATGTGCTTCGTCACGATCGAGGATGGGACCGGCATCGCCGAGGTGACGCTGTTTCCGAAGGTCTACCAGCGCTGCGGCGGCGTCGTGCAGGGACGTGGGCCGTTCGTCGTCCGCGGCGTCGTCGAGGAGCGGCTCGGTGGGGTGGGGTTGCGGGTGCTGGACGTGATGGCGACCGGGGGGCTGTGAGCGCTGCGATTCGTGACGAGGGCGTCCACTCCTGCTCCAGCAAAGCAAGCGGCCCTGGCCCTGACGGCCGGCGCTTGGCGCGGCCGACAACCGAGCCTTCGGTTGCGGCCAGGGCCGCGATGGGCCAAGGGTCAACGCAGAGTGCGCATGCTTGCGGATGGCCGAGGATGAGGCGTCGTCTACCCTGGAAAGCGACGGGAAGACCGATGATCGACGCACACACCAAGCTCTCTCTCTCTCTCTCTCTCTCTCTCTCTCTCTCTCTCTGCTCGCCTGCATTGCCCGCCCCACGCCGTCAGGTTCCGGTTCGAGTTCCCATGGCACTAACCCACGTATTGACTGCAGTATCGGTCTTGGCCTCCCTTGCAGCCGCCCAGGGACAAGTCCTAGGGACGATCCTCAACACCGGAATCTACTCGCCGTCCGGACCGAGCGGATTCGGATACGGCATGGTAGGGCTTGGTGACGTCGACGGGGATGGTCTTGACGACATGCTGTTCCCGGTGCCTCGCGCTCAGATGTGGGGCGCCACTGGTACAGGGCTGGCGCGGGTCGCGCTCGCCGCTCCTGCCGCGACCTTCCGCGACACGTGGGGGCTCGTGCATGACTACTACGCGGTGAGTGCTGCGGGCGGGCGGGACATCGATGGCGATGGTATTCCCGACTATGTCGTGGGGGCCATAACGGCTACAGGGTCCCTACAGGGGCCCGGGCCAGGCAAGGTCTTCGTCTACTCGGGAGCCACCGGAGCTTTGCTGCGGACCTTGGACGGGACGTCGCCAGGCGACTACTTCGGCGTGGTGACCGAGGTCGCGGATTGCAACGGCGATGGCTACGCAGACGTACTTGGCGGAACGAACTCCGCGATGGTCGGTGGCGTGCTGGTCGGCGGCGAACTCAAGGTGCAGTCGGGCCGGGACGGGTCGCTGCTGTGGACGGCGATCGGCCCGAGTGTCTTCCCGCTGCTGGCGATCGGCGACGTCGATGGTGACGGCTGCGACGATCTGGTCACGCCTGGCCGGATCCGCAGCGGACGGGATGGCAGCCTGATCCGCACATGGTCGCCACCGGTGTCGAATTCGTATGGTCCGCTGGCGACGATCGGCGACGTCGATGGCGACGGCGTGCCGGAGTTCCTGTGCGGCGCCGTGGGGCCATCGACGGCGCAGTCGACCGGTGCCGTCGGGATCATCAGCGGCGCGACCGGGTTGCCGATCCGGGTGCAGGTGGGCTTGCACCAGTTCGACCACTTCGGGATGGCGGTTGCGGGTGGCTTCTACGCGGACGGCGACGATGTGCCGGACTACGCCGTACGAGCGGACACCACGATCGGCTTCTCGATCGGCGCAGGCCGGGTCGAGATCTACTCGGGTGCGACGGGGGCGCTGCTGCAGTCGTGGCAAACGCCTGATCTCGAGCACGACGGTGGCCTCGCGGTGGCCGGCGACGCCGACGGCGACGGCACCGACGAACTGGTGATCGGTGCGACGTCCACGCTGTCGAATCCGTGCGGGTTCTGCGGCATCGCCTACATCTACCAAGTGGCGGCGGGGCCGGCGGGCTCGGTGCGATCGTTCGGGCGCGGTTGCCCGGACGGCACCGGCCGACTGCCGACCGCCGAGGCGAAAGGGCGCCCGCGCGTGGGCAGCAGCTTTGACCTGCTCTTGCGGGCGGGACAGATCCAGAGTGCCGTGATCGCGGTCGCCGGCACGCCGGCGCTGGTCGATCTCGGGCCGCTCGGTGCGCCGGGTTGTTTCGCGCACACGGCGCCGTTCTGGTGGTCGGCGTTGCCGACGGACCTCTACGGCCGTGCCAACTTCACGGTGGTGGTGCCGAACCAGCCGACCCTGATCGGGTATGCGTTCGACTCGCAGTGGGTCGAGCTCGACCCGGCGGCCAATGCACTGGGGATCGTGACGTCGACGGCGGTGCGGGCGAGGGTTGGCCCGTGAAGTTGGCATGGACCGCCTACGCAATCGGCAGCCCGCTGCGCGCCTTCGCCAATTCGTCGTGCACGCGCTGCACCTGCGCGCAGCGCGGCGCGATGCGGCCGTCGCCGAAGTCCTCGCGCCAGCGGCAGGCGGCGAACCCCGCCGCCGTTGCTTCGTACTGCTCGATCCACGCGTCGCGCTCGGCGCGGCGCTCCTCGCGCACCGGCCAGACACCTGGCCGCGGCATGATGTGGCGGGCGATGCCGATCCGCCACGGCTTGGCGCTGAGCCGTGCCCGGAAGCACGCCTGCAGTTCGCACATCTGCGCGTAGGCGGGGTCGACGCCGAGTTCGGCGAACAGCTCGCGGGTCTCCGTGCCGGTCGGGTCGAACGTGCGGTGCAGGGCCAGCACGCGCAGGCCGGCGGGCGTCGCGTAGACGGCGAAGCGGCCGTCGCGGTGGCGTTCGGCGAACGCGGCGAGCCGGCGCTCCATGCGGCGGCGGGCGCGCGCGACGCTCCAGGTGGCCCGGCGCAGGCGCGCCGCGAGCGCGAACAGCAGCCCCGGCGCGACCAGCGTCATCGGCAGCAGGAAACAGCCGCGGCCGGTGTGGCGCGTGGCGAAGCTGACGATCGCGAGCACCAGCATCGCGAGCCCCGCGAGCAGCGCGGCCCAGCCGATGCCACGGTCGACCGCGGCCGGCAGCGCGGGGACGGCGTCGAGGTCGGCGAACAGCACGTCGGGCTCGTTGAGGCAGCGTGCGCCGTAGGCGTTGCGCGTGACGACGAGGTCGCCGTTGCGCGCGACGACCTGCTCGCGGATCGGCAGGCCGGCGAGGCCGTAGGGGACCTTCTGCTCGCGCGGCGGCACGCGCTTGCCGGCCTGCAGTTCGGCGAGGGCCGCCTCGGCGCGGGTCTCGGCCTGAAGTTCGGCGTCGGCCTGGCTCGCGTCGGACCAGCCGAAGCGGCGCACGACCCGGCGGCGCCCCTTGACCGTGCCTTCGTGCCGCGCCTCCGCCCAGAACTCGGGGACCTGCATCGATCGCGCAGCATAGACGCGAGCTGTCGGCGAACGTATGAGAGGGCGTCGATGGCCGGTCCCCGAAAACACCGCGGCCCGCCGCCGCTGCCGCCGCCGCTCGGTGGCATCGTCATAGACGGCGCGAACGTGATCGCGTCGAGCCGCATGCGACCGATCGAACGGCTCGACCTCGTCACCGCCTGGTGCCAGGCGTGGCGGCCGGACCTGCCGATCGTCGTGTTCGTCGACCACGCGACCGCCGTGCGCTGCAAGCCCGCGGCGCAGGACGTGCTGCGGGCGCGCTGCGTCGACGTCTCGCCGGCGCGGCCGCGCTACGTCGTCACGCCGCGCGACGAGTCGGCCGACGGCTACCTGCTCGCGCACGCGCGTGCGCACGGCGCGCTGGTGGTCTCCAACGACCGCTACTTCGACTTCGACGAGCTGCGCAGGAACGCGATCACCGTGCAGTTCACGCTGAAGGGTGACGAGCTGCAGGTCTACGACGAGGCGACGTGGTTCCGTTCGCCGGGCAGCGCGGAGCGGGTCGCGATGGCGCTGCTGCAGGCGCGGCGCGGGGTTGAGGAGCCGTAGCGGGGGAACGCAGGCGGGGAATTCGCCGCGGTTCGTGCCACGGCGGCGCCGTTCGGGGCACTGGGAGGTGGACGATCCCGTGGCCCATTCTCCGCATGACGCCCTGTTCCGCTTCACGTTCGGCCAACCCGAGCACGCGGCGGCGTTGCTGCGGGAGGTCCTGCCGGCGACGCTGGTGCGCGGCATCGACTGGTCGACGTTGCGGCTGCAATCCGGCACGCAGATCGACCCGAAACTGCGGCGGCAGCAGAGCGATCTGCTGTTCCTCGCGCGCGCGGGGGCGCGGCAGGTGTGGCTCTACCTGCTCATCGAGCACAAGTCCCGCAACGAACCGTGGGCCGTCCTGCAGCTGCTTGGCTACGTGATCGGCATCTGGCAGCGGGCGCGGCGGCAGCGGCCGCGGCCCAGGCGGTTGCCGCTCGTCGTGCCGGTCGTGTTGCACTGCGGCCGGCGGCCCTGGACGGCCGCCGTCGAGATCGCGGAGCTGCTCGATACCGGCGGCCTGCCACGCGAACTGACGGCGGCGTTGCACGCCGTCCAGCCGCGGTTCCGGCACTTCGTGGTCAGCCTGGCCGACCGGGATCCGGAGCAGGTCCGTGGCATGGGGCTCACGTTGCTGGGCAAGGTGTCGTTGGCGGCGCTGCAGTTCCTGCCGGGCGCCTCGCACGAGCAGGTCGTCCGAGCCGTCGTCGGCTGGGCGGACGTGGTGCGCCAGTTGCTGCAGGCCCCTTCCGGTCTGGAGGCGCTTGCTGCACTATCCACGTACCTCTGGAGTACGACCTCGGCAGAAACCGAGCCATTGCTCGAAGTTGTCGAGCGCGTGGTCGGTGAAGGCGAAGAGATCATGAAGACCGCAGCAGACCGATTGCGAGCCGAAGGCAAGGCCTTGGGCAAGGCGGAGGGGCTGGCGCAGGGCGAAGTCGCGGGCCGGGCCGCCTTGTTGGCGCGCCTGCTGGTCGCGCGGTTCGGGCCGCTCGACGCGGCGATGCGCGCACGGCTCGAGGGCGCGTCGCCGGCGGCGATCGACGAATGGGCAGTGCGCTGCCTGTCCGCCTCGTCGCTGGCCGAGGTCTTCAGCCGCGCGTGAGCGGCTCGGTGCTGCCTCGTCGCAGGCTCCGCCGGTGCAGGGCCAGGAAGCCGAGGGCCGCCAGCAGCGTCAGGCCGACGGTCATCGCCCACAGGCCGAACGGGCCGCCGCGTTCGTAGCTGAACCCGCCGAGGCTCGGCGCGATCACGAGACCGAGGCAGAAGCACATGCCGTAGACGCCGTTGTAGGCGCCGCGCGCATGCGCGGGGGCGTGGTCGTTGATGTGCGACGAGATCATCGGCATCTGCAGCAGTTCGCCGATGGCGACGACGACCATCGCCAGGGCGGCGCCCGTGATGCCGAGCTCCGGCACGAGCAGCAGCGCGTAGCCGGCGGCGTAGAGGAACGAACCGAGCGCCACGGTCGGCAGCGGCGAGCGCGCGCGCAGCAGGTGCACGACCGGCATCTCGAACAGCAGGATCATCACCGGGTTGATCGCGAGCAGCACGCCGATCGTCCAGCCGTCGAGGTGGAGATCGTTCTCGAAGTAGCGCGTGCCGGTCGTGAAGTACTGCATGAAGCCGACCATCGCGGCGAGGTTGGCGGCCATCAGCAGCAGGAAATAGCGATCGCGGAAGGGGCCGCGCAGCGCGGACGGCGCGGTCGCGCCGGCGGTGGTCTCGACGTGCGGCTGCCAGCCGCGCAGGAACACCGCGAGAAAGGTCGCCGCCAGCAGGCAGGTGCCGCCGTCGGCGACGAACAGCCAGCGCGCATCGACGTCGATCAGGAAGCCGCCGATGGTCGGGCCGAAGGCCCAGCCAGCGTTCATCATCAGGCGATTCAGCGACATCGCGCGCCGCCGCAGCGCGGGCGGTACGCTGGCCGCGGCCGCGGTGATGCTGCCGGGGCGGAAGGCGTCGGCGAGCAGGCCGAGGACGACGATGGCGAGCGCGAACCAGGTCGGATCGCGCAGCAGCGGCAGCAGCATCATCCACAGCCCGGCCACGCCGAGCGTCGCGATCTGCACGCGCACCGGGCCGAGGCGATCGCACAGCCAGCCGCCGAGCAGGCTGCCGAAGATCGCGCCGAGGCCGTAGAGGCCCACGACGAAGCCGGCGTCCTCGACGGTGAAGCCGAACCGGCGGCTCGTGTAGATGCTGAGGAACGGCACGACCATCGAGCCGCTGCGGTTGACGAACCCGGCGAAGCACAGCAGCCAGGTCCGCCGCGGCAACCCGGCGAACGAATCGCGGTAGAGCGTGGCCAGCGCGCGCAGCGGCGCCGGCGCGCTCATGTGCGTCGCAGCGCCTGCGTCGGCGTCATGCGCGCCGCGCGCAACGCCGGGAACATGCCGCCGACCAGCCCGAGCAGCGCGGCGAAGCCGATCGCGACGGCCATCACGAACGGCGTCGTGCGGAAGGCGAACGTCACTTCGCTGAAGGTCTGGTTCATCGTGCCGGTCTCGGCGCCCTGGAACGGCAGCACGAGCAGGCAGCCGACGATGCCGCCCAGCAGGCCGAGCAGCACCGCCTCGAACAGGAAGGCGACGAAGATCGCCGTCGGCCGATAGCCGACCGCCTTCAGGATGCCGATCTCGTGCGTGCGTGCGCCGATCGCCGACAGCATCGAGTTGGTGCCGGTGAAGATCGCGCCGACACCCATGATGATGGCCAGGAACAGGCCGAGGATCGAGAACGTCGCCGACAGCCGGCCGGTCTGGCTGGCGAGGTACTGGCGTTCGCTCTCGACCTTCGGCTGCAGGCGCAGGTCGTCGGCGAAACGCTTCTCGATCGCGGCGAGGTCGGTCTCGGGCGACACCTTGGCGATGACGCGGCTGTGCACCGGGCGCTGCAGCGCCTGCGACAGCCGGTCGAGGTCGCCCCAGATCTCGCTGCGGTAGCCGCCCTTGCCCTCGAACACGCCGACGATGCGGAACGTCACGGTGTTGATGCGCAGCAGGTCGCCGACGTTGCAGTCGGCGATCCGGCCGATCAGCCCTTCGCCGACGATCAGCTCGTCGCTGCCGGGGCGAAACCTCGTGCCGCCGTCGCGGATGCGGATGTCGTCGCCCTGCACCTCGAACGACATCGGCTCGACGCCGCGGATCGCGACGTTGGTCTCGCCGCCGTCGAACTTGCGCAGGCGCACGGCGAGGAACAGCTCGGCGCTCGCCTGCGGCTGGTCGGCACCGTTGTGCAGGACCTCGGGCACCTCCTTGGTCAGGATCTGGCACTGCTCGTGGGTCAGTCCGGATTCGCCTTCGGACGTGGCGCCCTTGCGCAGGAACACGGCGACGTCGGTGCGGCCGCGCTCCTCGAAAAGCGTCGTGAAGCCCTGCTGCAGCGACAGCATGCCGGCGAGCACGGCGACGGTCGCGCCGATCGCGCAGATCGTCAGCAGCGTCGAGGAACTGCGCACGAACAGGCTGCGCAGGTTGTAGCGGAGGGGGACGAGGGCCATCAGCCGACCTCCCGGAGCGCTTGGACGGTGGTGAGCCTGGCCGCGCGGATGCCCGGCGCGAGGCCCGAGACGAGGCCGACGCCGAGCGCGATGCCCGCGCCGAGCAGCAGCGTCGAGCGGTCGAAGCCGAAGCCCGGCAGGAAGGCCGCGGTGGCCGCCGCCATCGGTTTCTCGATCAGGAACGCGAACCCGCCGCCGAGCAGCGCGCCGAGGCCGCAGACCAGCAGGGATTCGCCGACCAGCAGCGCGCCGGCCGTCGCGTTGGTGAAGCCGAGCGCCTTCAGCACGCCGAGGTCGCGCGTGCGTTCGCGGCCCGCCATGATCATCGTGTTGAGTACGGCGAAGAAGATCGCGAACAGCACCGCGCCGCCGATCATCGTCAGCAGCGACGGCACGTCGCCGAGCATCGAGATGAACTGACGGTTGAACTCGGCCTCAGTGGTCGTGTTGACGCGCTGCGGACCGTTCTCGAACATCGCGTCGACGGTCTGCTGCACGCCGAGCGGGTCGGTGCCGGGCGCGATCCGCAGCATGTAGACGCCGACGCCCAGCGGGCCGGTTGCGCCGTGCTGTTCGAGCGACTCGCGCAGGTAGTCGAAGTGGAACCACAGCGTCTGGTTGTCGACCGCCGCCGACGAGCTCCTGTAGAGCCCGGTGATCGTGAACTCCCACGGCTTGCCGTCGGTGCGCTGGAAGATCGTGCCGGCGATCGGCACCGTCTGGCCGACCTTCCAGCCGTACTTCTCGGCGGTCTCGATGCCGACCAGGCAGCCGGTGCGCAGCTTGGCGAACCCGTCGTAGCTGCCCTCGACGACCGCGATCTCGGGGTAGCTCTGCTGGAAGGTCTCGCTGTCGATGCCGAACTGGGCGAAGAAGCCGCCCTTGTCCTGCTCGTAGCGACCGCCGAACCACTGCCAGCGGCAGATGGCTTCGACGCCCGGCACGGTGGCGAGCTTCTGCTGGTACGAGAGCGGCAGATCGACGAACAGGCTGACCGCGGACTGCACCAGGAGGCGGTTGGCCGAGGCTGCGCTGAGCGTGCGCGACAGACCGCTGGTGACCGCGTGCAGCATGCAGATCAGGAACACCGCGACGGCGACCGAGGCGATCGTCAGCAGCGACCGCACCGGGTGGCCGAACAGGTTCCGCCAGAGCAGTTGCCAGGGCATCTCAACGCCCTCCACCCGCGGCGCGGTTGGTCTCGATGCGGCCGAGCTTGCCCTTGTCGAGGTGGATCACCTGGTCGGCGTAGCCGGCGGCCTGCGGGTCGTGCGTGACCATCAGGATGGTCTTGTGCAATTCGCGGTTGAGGCGCTGCAGCAGCTCGAGCACCGCGTCGGCGGTGGCGCGGTCGAGGTCGCCGGTCGGTTCGTCGGCGAGGATCAGCATCGGGTCGGTGGCGATCGCGCGGGCGATCGCGACGCGCTGCTGCTGGCCGCCCGACAGCTCGCGCGGCTTGTGGTCCATGCGGTCGGCGAGGCCGACCAGCTCGAGCGCGCGTTCGGCCTGCGCGCGGCGCTGCGCCTTGCTGATCGGGGCCAGCAGCAGCGGCAGCTCGACGTTCTCGCGCGCGGTCAGCACCGGCAGCAGGTTGAAGCCCTGGAAGACGAAGCCGACGTTCGCGGCGCGCCAGTGCGCGAGCGCGGTGCCGTCGAGCTGCGTCAGGTCGTCCTCGCCGACCTGCACGAGGCCGGTGTCGGCGTGGTCGAGGCCGCCGCAGAGGTTCAGCAGCGTGGTCTTGCCGGAGCCCGACGGACCCATCAGCGCGTAGAACGTGCTGGCGTCCATGTCGAGGTCGAGCTCGTCGAGCACGCGCAGCGCCTCGCCGCCGCGGTGGTAGGTCTTGGTGACGGAACGGAGCTGGATGGCGACGGCCATGGCGGGGGCGGAGATGGGAGACGCGGGAAAGGAGGGTGGCGCCGGCGGATTCAGTTGTCGGCGAGGCGGACGCGGCCGCCGTCCTGCAGCGAGGTCGGCGGATCGAGCACGATGCGCTGGCCGGGTTTGAGCCCGGCATCGATCGCGACGCGGCCGGTCTTGCGCTCGCCGGCGGTGACCGCGGCGAAGTGCACGACGTCGCGTTCGACGACGAAGGTGCCGGTCCGGCCGTCGACCTGCACGAGCGCGTTCTCCGGCACCAGGATCGCGGCCTTGCCCGCGCTCGCCTCGGCGGCGACCGGCGTCGCCGCGGCATCGCGGAAGACGATCCGCACGCCCATCTCGGGGCGCAGGCGCTGGTCGGGCTGCTTCAGCGTGACGCGGACCTCGACGGTGGCCTTCTGCCGGTCGGCGGTCGGCCAGATCCGGTCGACCTCGCCCTCGTAGCGGTCGTCGGGGTAGGCGTCGAGGAAGACGTCGGCCGGCGCGTGGAGCTGCACCGACGCGAGCGTCGTCTCCGGCACGTTGGCCTGGATCTCGAGCGACGCGAAGTCGACCAGCGTGCAGACCGCGCCGCGCGCGTTGCTGCCGCCGACGACGTTCGGTGAGACGACTTCGCCGACCTCGGCGTCCTTCAGCACGACGATGCCGTCGAACGGCGCGCGCACGTCGGTCTTGTCGAGCGTCGCCTTGGCCAGGTCGCGGGCGGCCCTGGCGACGTCGCGCT
>CAYMRG010000095.1:0-12413 GCA_964392555.1 uncultured candidatus Brocadiaceae bacterium | reverse complement strand
CGCCCCGCCGAGCACGCTTCGGGGACGCCCGACGCCGCTGGGCGGCGAAAGCGGCACGCTCGGCTACTGCAGGGAGATTGTGAAGTGGGCGATCACCCAACCCTCGAAGGCGGGCGTCACCCCGCCGCTGGTGCAGGCGTTCCACTGGTTCAACGGATCCCAGCCGCGCGTGCGCAGCTGCCAGCGTTCCTGCGTGAACGTGTAGCCGAGCCCCTGCACGGTCGTCGCGAAGTTGCCGTTGAACACGGTGCAGTTCGGCAGCAGCGCGAACGGCAGGCCGGGGATGCCGGCATACGGGCCGAAGTCGTAGTCGGTGGTCAGCAGCGACAGCGGCGCGGCATACGCGGACGCGGCGGAGTGGGCGCAACCGGCATCGGTCAGGTAGCCCCACGCGGTCGCGTCCATGCGGCAGCGCAACCAGTTGCCGGCGCCGAACAGGATGTCCATCGTCAGGCCCGCGTCGAAGGTCGCGAAGCAACCGGCGCCCATGCCGCCGAACAGCGTCGACACCGGCATCAACGCATAGAAGCCGTTGCCGATCGCCGGGTCGACCGCGATCGCGGTCTGTGACAGATCGAGCAGCAGGTTGGTCGGCGTGCCGTTGGCGAACACCCGGTTCTGGGCTGGCGACGCGGCGGCGAGGGCGAGCAGGGTCGAGCAGGCGAGCAGGCGCATGGGGGGCTCCTTGCGATGCGGGAGTGTGATCTCCTGTGCAGCATGGTATCGCACGTTCCGCGCCGCGGATCGGAGTCGTTGCGCCACCCACCCCGGGATATCCCTGAGCATCCTCGCTGGCCCGGTCGGCAATTCCCCATGCCATGGGAGCCGCCATGACGGGGCACGCCTCTGATCTACTAGTCCCGCGTTTCCTCGCGTGGCGAGCGGGATTCGCCGTTGGCGAGCGGGATTAGTAGTCGCCCCTGGAGACAACAGCACGCCTGCGGCCCCTTCTGGCGGCGCGCAGCGCCGCGCAACCCCTTGGGTTGCGGCCGCAGGACGCGCTGAGAGGCCGTACATGATTTTCTCTCGGCCTCTCAGGCCGCGGCGGGCCGCTCTACGCAAAGGAATACGTGAAGCGGACGATCAACCAGCCCGGGAAGGTCGGCGTCACGCCACTTGCGGGGCAGCCGTTCCAGTAGTCGGTCAGCGGCCAGCCGCGCGTGCGCAGCTGCCAACGTTCCTGCGTGAAGGTCTGCCCGAGGCCGCTGACGTAGCTCTGGAAGTTGCCGTGGAACAGCGTGCTGTTGCCGAACGGCTGGTACGGCGTGCCGACCGCGCCGGTGTAGGGACCGTAGTCGAAATCGGTCGTCAGCAGCGACAGCGGCGCCGTGTAGCCGGCGCCCGGCAGGTGCGCGCAGGCGGTGTCGGTGATGTAGGCCCAATCGGTGGCGACCATCGTGCAGCGCAGCCAATTGCCGGCGCCGAACGTGAAGTCCATCTGCAGCCCCGGGTCGAACACGGCGAAACCGCCGCCGAAGCCGGTGACGCTCGACAGCGGCATCAACGCATAGAACGCGTCGCTGGCGGCATAGTCGGGCGCGAGCGCGCCGACCGACAGGTTCAGCAGCAGGTTGGTCGGCGTGCCAGCGACGTAGACGCGGCTCTGGGCCGGTGCGACGGCGGTGAGGGCGAGCAGCGACGAGACGGCGAACGTGCGGTTCATGGTTCTTCTCCTGAGCAGGACCCGGATCCTATCGCGGCGGCGGGGCGAGCGGTCAGAACTGAAAATACAGGAAGGCCACGTGCCCCTCCGTGACCCCGAAGATCGTCAGCACGAAGCCGAGCGCCGCGAACACCACCCCCCGCCAGGCCCAGTGCGCGCCGTCGATGCGATCGAACAGGCGCTTCTGCTCGGTGGCCCACGCGACGCCGAGCACGACTACGACCACGAGCCACCATGCGCCCTGGAGCACGCTCGCGCCGAGCGCGCGCGGCAGCAGCAGTTCGCGGGCGACGAACGAACTCGTCGCGAAGTCGCGGCAGCGGAAGAACACCCACGCGAACCCCACCGCCGCCAACGTCAGCAGCCACGCGGCGAGGCGATAGCCGGCCGAGGTCGCGACGCGGCCGAGCTTCGGCACGACGAAGGCGCGCCAGGCCCGGTGCACGGCCAGGTAGCCGCCATGCAGCCCGCCCCAGACGACGAAGTTCCACGACGCGCCGTGCCACAGGCCACCGAGCAGCATCGTGATCATCAGGTTCGCCTGCGTGCGCACCGTGCCGCAGCGGTTGCCGCCGAGCGGGATGTAGAGGTATTCGCGCAGCCACGATGACAGCGAGATGTGCCAGCGGTGCCAGAACTCGGCCACCGACAGCGCCAGGTAGGGCCGGCGGAAGTTGACCGGGAAGCGGTAGCCGAACAGCAGCGCGGCGCCGATCGCGATGTTCGAGTAGCCGGCGAAGTCGAAGAAGATCTGCAGGCCGAACGCCAGCGTCGCGGTCGCCGCCGGCAGGAAGCCCGGCACCGGCTGGTCGAAGTAGCCGTCGACGAGCGGAGCGAGGCCGTCGGCGAGCGCGGTCTTCTGCACGAGCCCGACCAGGATCGCCATCGCCGCGCGCTGCAGCTCGCGGTCGTCGGGGGCCCGCCAGCGATCGTAGTCCGGAAAGAACTCGACCGCCTTGACGATCGGCCCGGCGACGAGCTGCGGGAAGAACGACACGTAGAGCGCGAAGTCGACCAGCGAACGCCGCGCCACGATCTCGCCGCGGTAGACGTCGATCGTGTAGCTCAGCGACTGGAACGTGAAGAACGACACGCCGACCGGCAGCACGATCGGCAGCAGCCAGTCACCCGGATCGGCGCCGGTCAGCGCGCAGAAGCTGGCGAGGAAGAAGTTGGTGTACTTGAAGAAGCCGAGCACGCCGAGGTTCAGCACCAGCGAGCCCAGCAGCCAGCGCCGGCGCACGCCGTGGTCGCCGCTGGCTTCGATGCGCAGCGCGGCGACGTAGTCGATCAGCGTGCTGAACGCGATCAGGAACAGGAAGCGCCAGTCCCACGCGCCGTAGAACGCGTAGCTGGCGACCAGCAGCAGCCAGCGCCGCGTCGGCCGCGGCAGCGCGTAGTGCAACGCCAGGACGATGGCGAGGAAGGCGAAGAACGTGAACGAGTGGAACTCCACGCGTCACCTGCCGAACCGTTCGGGGAAGGTCGCGCGCAGGGCGCCGGACAGCAGCGCGGTCCAGCGTTGGCGGCCGACGCGGTTCAGGTGCAGCACGTCGGCGAAGAACTCGGGGTGCTCGAGTTCGGCGAACAGGTCCTCGGCGAGCACGTGCACGCGCGGTCGCTGCGCCAGCTCGACGAGCGCGGGGTCGCGCGGCGGCGGCGGGGTCGGCACCTCCGGCGGCAGCACGCGCGTCGGCATGCGGACGAACACGACGTCGGCGCCGCGTTCGGCCGCGAGGTCGACGAGCCGTCCGAGCCAGCGGCGGCGGTACCCGCTCTGCGACACCCCGGGCTTCGGCCAGACCAGGCGCCGCAGCGCCGGCGCCTCGCTCGCGAGTTCGGCCGGCAGGCCGACCAGGCGATCGCCTTCGACGTGGACGCCCGCGAGCGACCGCGGGTTGCCTTCGTACCCCGCCCCCCACCGCAGCCGGCCGAACCGGTGCCGGACCTCCCGGTAGCGCGCGACGGGCGCCTGCAGCAGGTCGCGCACGTCGTTGCGCCAGGCGAATGCGCGCACCAGCGACGCCAGCCGCAGATCGCGCTGCGCGCCGCCGTCGTCGAAGTCCCCGGCCAGTCGCCACGCCTCGCCGATGCCGAGCAGCGGCATCAGGAACGAGAGGTCGTGCCGGCGCTGCGTCGGATCCTCGGTGTCGAGCCCTTCGCCGACCTCGCCGTATCCGGTGAGCGCCACCACCACCACCGACCAGCCGCCCGCGGGCGGCGGCACCGCGGCGAACTCGAACGGCCACACGCGCGGCGACGAGCCCGGCATCGCGAGGTCGCGGACCGCGGCTTCGGGCAGGCCGAGCGCCGCCGCGAGGGCGCGCTCATCGCAGCCCTCGGTGACGCGCGAATCGCCGAACAGCACCACGTTCGGCGGCGACGCGGGCGGCCAGAGGCGGGGTTCGTACTGCGTGCGCAGCGCGACCCAGCCTCCCGACGAGTCGACCTTCGCCAGCCACGTGTAGAGGCCCGAGCGGAACACCGCCGCGTCGACCAGCGCGAACAGCAGCAGCCCGAACAGCAGGGCGCGCCACGTCGTGGCAGGTGCCGCGGTCCGCGGCGCGTCGGCTGACGGCTGGCTCATGAGCCGCCGCAGCATAGACGAGCAAGCCGCCACATACCCGCCCTTGCAGGCCGCGACGGATGCCCGATGATCCGCGCATGTCGTCCGTCCCCGTTGCCAACGCCGCCTCCGGCATCGACCCGTCGCTGGACCTGTTCGCCGAGATCGATCGCCTGCGCCGGCAGCGCAAGGCGGTGATCCTCGCCCACTACTACCAGGATCCCGACATCCAGGACCTCGCCGACCACCTCGGCGATTCGCTCGAACTCGCCAAGCGGGCGCGCGACGCCAAGGACGCCGAGGTGATCCTGTTCTGCGGCGTGCACTTCATGGCCGAGACGGCCAAGATCCTGAACCCGAAGAAGGTCGTGGTGATCCCCGACCTCGAGGCCGGCTGCTCGCTCGCCGAACAGTGCCCCGCCGATCGCCTGCGCGCGTGGAAGCAGCAGCATCCCGACCACTACGTCGTGATGTACATCAACTGCAGCGCCGCGACCAAGGCCGAGAGCGACATCATCTGCACGTCGAGCAACGCCGAGAAGGTGATTCGCTCGGTGCCCGCCGGTCGGCCGATCCTGTTCGGCCCGGACAAGAACCTCGGCGCGTTCCTGATGAAGAAGACCGGCCGCACGATGGACCTGTGGCCCGGCGCCTGCATGGTGCACGAGACGTTCAGCTCGCAGAAGATCGCGTCGCTGAAGGCGCGCTTCCCGCGCGCGAAGTTCATCGCCCACCCCGAGTGCGAGGACCACGTGCTGGCGCTCGCGGACTTCGTCGGCTCGACGTCGAAGCTGCTCGAGTTCGTGCAGCAGGACCAGAACCAGCAGTACATCGTCGGCACCGAGACCGGCATCCTGCACACGATGAAGAAGGCGGCGCCGCACAAGGAGCTGATCCCGGTGCCTTACGAGGACCGCACCGCGGCGTGCCAGGGGTGCAACCAGTGCCCCTACATGAAGCTGAACACGCTCGAGAAGATCTACCTCGCGCTGCGCGACCTGCGGCCGCGCATCGAGATGCCCGAGGAGCTGCGCAAGCGCGCGCTGCTGCCGCTCGAACGGATGCTGGCGATCTCGTGAGCCGCGTCGCCAACGCGTTCGCCGCGGCCGCCGTGCTGGCGGCGGCGACCGCGTGGTGGCTGTGGCCGGTCGAACTGCCGCCGCGCGCGCTCGACGGTGTTCGCCAGGCGACGACGACGGAGGACGTCGCGCGCGCCACTGCGGCGACCGCAGAGGCCGCCGCCGAACGCCGGAATGCCGTCGCGGCGGCGCCAGACGCAGCCGCACCCGCTCCCGCACGCTGGACGTTCGCGGTGCGCCTGCATTGCCGACCGTTCGGCGCCGAACGGTCGGCGGTGCCACGCTTCGGCCCGATCGAGGCCGGAGCGCGCGAATACGCCACGAACCTGCTCTCGCCCGGCGAACGCGAATTCTCCTGGCGCGGCCGCAGCCCCCAGGCCGAGTTGGTGTTCGACTCGGGCCACCTTCGCCGGGTGCAGGTGCGCAGCGGCGTCGCCGCCGACGTGTCGGTGGCGCCGAACCTGCGCGGGCCGTCGCTCTTCTTGGACATGGAGGCAGCCACTGCGGTCAGCCTCGATGGCGGCTTCGCCGCGGCCTTCTGGGAAGCGGGGCGCGAGACGAAGCACTCCACGGTGCTCCTCGACAACCTCGGTGACGACGAGGACGTCCGCGATCCCGTGGCCAACCGCCCCACCCATGCCGCCCCACCACCGATCACCATGACCCTGCGCGGCCGCGTCGTCGACCCGGGCGGCGCACCGATCGAACGAGCGCGAATGCTCTGGTGCAGCGACACCGGCGACCTGTGCAACGGCGCCCGGAGCGCCATCGATGGGTCGTTTGCCTTCGACCACCTGCCCGCGACCAACGGTCAGCTCTGGGCGTGCGCGCCGGGTTTCGACGTGACCTGGCCCGTCGTGGGCCGGCGCGTCGGCATCGACGAAGAGGCCACGCTCGTGCTCGATCCGGCGGCTTGCACCGGTTCACTGGCGCTGACCGTGCAGCGGCCCGACGACGTCGGCAAGGCGGACGTCACGGTGCGCGTCTGGCAGCGCGCGAGCGGGCTCGGCCTCATGGCCCGACCGCTCGATTCGGCCGACGGCTCCCTGCACTTCGCGCTCGATCGCTTCCCACCCGGCGACTACACGATCGAGGTGCTCTGCCCCGGCTTCGGCGTCGTGCCCGGCGGCACGTTCGCCAGCGATGGCCACGCCAAGATCGAACGCACCATCGCGCTGCCCGCGAGCTGCCTGGTGACCGTCGTGCGCTCGACGGTGCTCGCCGACTTCGCACTGGTCCGCGTCACGCCCACCTGCGACCTGCGCATCGAACTGCCCAACGAGCTGCCCGGCCCGTTCCGCCTCGGCCCCGGCGACTACGCGGCCCGCTGGCGCGATGCGACGGGCGATCACGAGCTGGCGTTCGCGATCCCAACGATGCCACCGGCGACGCGGACGGTAACTCTGCCGTAGACCAGGGCTATCCTGCGAACGATGAAGGTGACCCCGCGCGCGCCGCTGCGCCTGACAGCGCTCCCCCTGCTGGCAACGATGGCCGGGTGCTCGCTGGCGCCACCCACACCGCCGCAGACCACGAGCTGGCCCTACACGCTGCACCTGAACTGCCGTCCTTTCGGCGCAATCACGTCGTCCGTGCCACGCTTCGGCCCGATCGAGTCCGGGGTGCGCACGTACACCATGGACACTCCTGGGTTGGGCGAACGCGCACTGACCTGGACCGGTCGCACGCCCCAGGTCGAGCTGGTGTTCGACACCGGTCACCTGCGGCGCGTGCCCGTACGGAGCGGCCTGACGTCGATCCTGCTGCCGGACGACGTGAGCGGCCGGCTCTCCACCCTCGGCCGCTACGAGCTGCCGACGGCGACAGCCACGGATGGCATGTGGGGCGCGACCTTTTGGGAAGCGGGGCAACGGACCGAATGGATACAGACGATCGCGGGGCAGCCTCCCTTCCGACTCGACGAAGACGATCGTTACGAGTCCAGCCACCGAGTCAGCGGCGTCATCGAACAACCTGAGGCGTCACCTCCGGCCACGCAGACGCTGCACGGCCGCGTCGTCGATCCCCATGGTGCCCCGGTCGAGGCAGCGCGGCTGCTCTGGTGGAACGTGGGCGGTGACCTGCGCAACGATGTCACAAGCGGCATCGAAGGCCTGTTCCTCATCGATGACCTTCCGGAGCGCACCGGCCAGCTCTGGGCGTGCGTGCCCGGTTTCGACGCGACCTGGCCGGTCGTCGGGCGCCGCGTCGAACCCGGCGAGTCCACCACGCTCGTGCTCGATCCGGCGGCTTGCACCGGTTCACTGGCGCTGACCGTGCAGCGGCCCGACGACGTCGGCAAGGCGGACGTCACGGTGCGCGTCTGGCAGCGCGCGAGCGGGCTCGGCCTCATGGCCCGACCGCTCGATTCGGCCGACGGCTCCCTGCACTTCGCGCTCGATCGCTTCCCACCCGGCGACTACACGATCGAGGTGCTCTGCCCCGGCTTCGGCGTCGTGCCCGGCGGCACGTTCGCCAGCGATGGCCACGCCAAGATCGAACGCACCATCGCGCTGCCCGCGAGCTGCCTGGTGACCGTCGTGCGCTCGACGGTGCTCGCCGACTTCGCACTGGTCCGCGTCACGCCCACCTGCGACCTGCGCATCGAACTGCCCAACGAGCTGCCCGGCCCGTTCCGCCTCGGCCCCGGCGACTACGCGGCCCGCTGGCGCGATGCGACGGGCGATCACGAGCTGGCGTTCGCGATCCCGACGATGCCACCGGCGACGCGGACGGTGACGCTGCGATAGCCGCGCGCCGGCTCGTAGCACGGCGTCCCGATTGGAGAGCCCGCACAACGCGCCGGTCAAGGCTGGCACGCCGCGCGCCGATCCGGCCTCGGGAGAGAGACACGGATGCGCAGCCAGCTCGAACGCCTGACCATCGCCGGCCGCGTGTCGCTCGGCACCGCCGCGACCGTCCTCGCCGGCGGCCTCGTGGTCGCGCTGCTGGTCGCCAGCCGCGCCGCGCCGGGGCTCGACGTGCATGCGATGATCCAGGTCGGCGGCACCAGCCTGCTCGCCGCGACGCTGGTCTACCTGGTGTGCCGCTGGTCGCTGGCGCGCGAACTGCGCACCCTCCATCAACTGGCCGCCGCGATCGACAGCGTCGAACTCGACGGCTCGCCGCTGTACCGCAACCTGCCGGCGCGAGGCCCCGCCGAGATCGAGCGGATCGTCGCTTCTTGGAACGAGTTCGCGCTGCGCTTCGACACGTTCGTGCAGCAGATCCGCAGCGACACGACGACCCTGAACGGTGGCACGACGCAGCTCGCGGCGACCACCGAACAGTCGCGGCAGCGCGCCGAGGATCGCACGGTGGCACTCGCCGAGGCGAACGCGCGCGCGCAGGCGATCGCCGAAGCGCTCGACGCCCAGCGGCAGCGCGCGCAGCGGTTCGCCGAACTGGGCGCCGCGGCCGGCGCGCAGCTCGCGAAGTCCGGCGAACGCCTGGCGCAGGTCGGCGCGGCGATGCAGCAGCTCGAGGACGGCAGCAAGAGCACCAAGACCGTGCTGCAGACGATCGATTCGGTCGCGTTCCAGACCAACCTGCTGGCGCTGAACGCCGCGATCGAGGCGGCGCGCGCCGGCGACCACGGCCGCGGCTTCGCCGTCGTCGCCGACGAGGTCCGCGCGCTGGCGAAGCGCAGCGCCGAGGCCGCGCGCGGCAACAGCGGCGTGCTCGACCGATCGGCGCGGGCCGCCGAACAGGGCCGCGCGCAGACCGCCCAGCTCGAACAGATGCTGCAGCAGCTCGGCGCGACGCTGACCGAGCTGCAGGCGATGGCCGTCTCGCTGGTCGGGCAGACCGAGCAACAGGCCGGGGAGATCCTGGCCACCACCGCATGCCAGGGCCAGCTCGCGGCCGCGATCCACGACGACGCCGAACTCGTCGCGTCGCTGGCCGCGACCGCCGAGGTGGTCGCCGCCGCCGCCGCCGCGCTCGAGGCCAACCTGTGGCCCCCGCCCGAGGTCGACGACGCCGACATCGTGCCGCTGCAGGAGATGTCACAGGCCGCCGAACCGTCGGGCCAGGAGATCGCGTGACGAACGCGCGCCAGCCGCTCGCAACCGCGGCGGTGCTTTGGCAACATGCGGCTCCGTATGGCGCAATCCGCTGACCCGGCTGCTCCCGCCACGACCAACCCGCTCGCCGACGAGCTGCGCACCGCACGCACGGCAAAGCCCTGCGCGGTCGTGATCTTCGGCGCGACCGGCGACCTGACGAAGCGCAAGCTCGTGCCGTCGCTGATGGGCCTCGCCAAGGACGGCCTGCTGCCGTCCGGCTTCGCCGTCGTCGGCTTCGCGCGGCGGCCTTGGACCGACGAGTCGTTCCGCAAGGAGCTGGCCGAGGGCGTGCAGCAGTTCGGTCGCTCGGCGACCACCGCTGCGTTCGAGGCGATGGCCGACGCGTTCGGGTACCACCAGTCCGACTTCGGCGACGTGAAGGGCTACCAGACGCTGAAGCAGCGGCTCGAGCAGATCGACCGCACGCACGGCACCGCCGGCAACCGGATCTTCTACCTGGCGACGCCGCCGAGCGCCTACTCGGAGATCCTGCAGAACCTCGCGCAGACCGGCCTGTCCAAGGAAGCCGACGGCCGCTTCGCGCGGATCATCGTCGAGAAGCCGTTCGGCCGCGACCACGCGACCGCCGAGGCGCTCAACGACCAGGTCCGCGAGGGTTTCAAGGAGCACCAGGTGTTCCGCATCGACCACTACCTCGGCAAGGAGACGGTCCAGAACATCCTCGCGCTGCGCTTCGCCAACGGCATCTTCGAACCGCTCTGGAACGAGAAGTTCATCGACCACGTGCAGATCACGGTCGCCGAATCGATCGGCGTCGGCTCGCGCGGCGGCTACTTCGAGGAGTCGGGGATCATCCGTGACATGATCCAGAACCACCTGATGCAGGTGCTGACGCTGGTCGCGATGGAGCCGCCGACCGCGCTGTCGGCCGACGCGGTGCGCGACGAGAAGGTCAAGGTGCTGAAGGCGATCCGCTCCTTCAAGCCCGAGGAGGTCGACCACAGGACGGTGCGCGCGCAGTACACGCACGGCTCGTTCGGCGGCGAGGACGTCAACGGCTACCTCGAGGAGGAAGGCGTCGCCCCGGCGTCGGTGACCGAGACCTACGTCGCCGCGCGGCTGCAGGTCGACAACTGGCGCTGGTCGCAGACGCCGTTCTTCCTGCGCTCGGGCAAGCGGCTGCCGCGCCGCGTCACCGAGGTCGCGATCCAGTTCAAGCAGCCGCCGCTGCTGCTGTTCGAGGGCGGCAAGCCGCTGCAGCCGAACGTGCTGTTGCTGCGCATCCAGCCCGACGAAGGCGTCGCGCTGCGGTTCGGCGCCAAGGTGCCTGGCCCCGACGTGCGGATCCGCGACGTGCGCATGGACTTCCGCTACGGCGCCGCGTTCGGCGGCGAGAGCGCCGACGCCTACGAGCGCCTGCTGCTCGACGCGATGCTCGGCGACGGCACGTTGTTCGCGCGGCGCGACGAGGTCGAGGAGGCCTGGCGCATCGTCGACTCGATCGTCGCCGGCTGGAAGCAATCGAAGAAGCGGCCCGAGACCTACGTCGCCGGCACCTGGGGCCCCGAGCACGCGAATGCGCTGCTCGGCGCGCACCGGCTGTGGAGGAAGCCGTGAGCGCGGCACTCCCGCCCGGCCTCGTCAGCACGCCGATGCGCACGGTGTCGCTGCCCGAGGTGCCCGACGCGCTGCGTAAGCTGTGGCGCACGTGCGTCGAGGGCACCGACGGCGAGGTCGCGCGCTCGTTGACCGCGAACTTCCTCGGCGTCGCGTTCGCCGCCGACGGCGACCACCTGCGCGAAGCGGTCGAGCGGCTGCAGCGCCGCACGCCTTGCCGCGCCTTCCTGCTGCGCATCGACGAGCGCGCGGGGGAGCTGCAGGCGGCGATCACCGCGACGATGCGCTGCCAGGGCAAGCTGCGCGACATCGTGCTCGAGGAGATCGCGATCGCGCTGCCCGAGGCCGATTTCGCGACGATCCCGGGCCTGGTGCGCCCGCTGCTGGTCAACGACCTGCCGACCCACCTCTACTGGGCGGCGCCGTGGTCGCGCGCGACCGGCGCGTTCGACGAGATGGCGCGGCTGTGCGACCACGTCGTCGTCGATTCGCGGCGCTGCGTCGACGCCCCCCACGAGCTGGCCGTGCTCGCCAGGCGACGCGCCGCCGGCGAACGGATCACCGACCTCGCCTGGCTGCGGCTGCGCCCGTGGCGCCGCGCGCTGGCCGAGGCGTTCGAGCGCGTGCCGTGGCAGGCCGGCACGGCCGCGGGTGCCATCATCCGCCATGGCCGCCGCGCCGCCGCCGCCGCGCAGCTGCTCGGCGAATGGCTCGACGCGCGGCTCGGCTCGCGCACGCAGCGTGACGCGCACGGCGCCGCCGAAGCCAGCGAACCGGAGCAGGTCGTCGTCAAGACCGGTGGCCACGAGGTCGAACTCACGACCGACGGGCAGCAGATCACGGTCCACGTCACGACGCCGGAGAGCTGCCTCGTGCCGTTCCGCGTACCGACCTCGCGCAGCGCCGACGGCGACCTGCTCGCCGCCGCGATCGACATCGCATAGTCGCCTGGGTCGACGCAGCTGCTCGTAGGACCCGATCGCTCCGGCGCGTATCGTGCGCGGCCATGCCGTCGCCGATCCGTCGCGTTTCCGCCGTCGTCCCGTTCGCGCTGCTCGCGTTCGCCGCCTGCAGCACGGTGAGCGACGACCTCAGCAAGCAGCTGCTGCTCGCGCCACGCAACCAACTCGCCACGCCCGCGGACCTCGGCCTCGACGCCGAGTGGGTCGACGTGCCGCTGCACAGCGAGGCCTCGTTGACCGGCTGGTGGCTGCCGAACCAGGCCGCCCACGGCCGCACGGTCGTGCTGTTCCACGACGCCAACACCAACGTCAGCGTGCTGCACCCGTGGTACTCGTTCCTGCACGCGGCCGGCTACCAGGTGCTGGCCTTCGATCCGCGCGGCTACGGCCGCAGCAAGGGCACGGCGACGCTGCAGGCGTGGACCTACGACCCGCCGGCGATGCTCGACTGGCTGGAGGCGCGACCCGACGTCGATCCGGCGCAAATCGCCTACTTCG